>JADFON010000059.1 GCA_022562855.1 Candidatus Zhuqueibacterota bacterium
TAAACATTGTCATTTGTAAAGATAATTTTAAAATAGTTACCGTCAAAATCAATGGATATTATTTTATGTGAACAATAGAGATTGCCACTTTATCAATCCGAGTTCATGCGAGTTTCCATACGAATCTTTTTTCTCTTACACGCATCTAATTAAACAGAACGAATCGTCCTTACATAGTGAAGTTATAAAGATTGTGGAACTTTTCACTACAAAATTTTGTCTAAGATTATAGATTTGATTTTCCGATTTTGGGAAAAAATTATCGTAAAATATAAATTTAACGAAGTAAAATGACGATTTTAACCGTATATTTAGTAGTGGCACATATTTTGTACATTAAATTGCCGGATGTTGGAAATACAATTGCAATTTTAGATCAATCATGAATATTTTACGCTCTATCGTTTCGAATGCACTGATCCTGAATTTTTCGGTCATATTGTGGGCGACCGTAATATGCCCGTGCAGCCAGGCAGTACATGACGAAACACAATGCGTTCACAGAAATATTTCACATTCGAAGATGACGCATTCGGGCGCCGATAGCGCTGTCATGGCGCATAAGATGGACGCCCATCAAGTTTTTAATATCATCGATAGAGAACCTGCACAACTTCTGAATAAGTCTTGCTGCTGCCAGACTTTCGATGTAAAGAAAGAATCCCCGGTCAAAATTACCCCTGTTCCGCTGACCAAAACCAAATCAACCAAATTCAGTCTAAAATCCGGTGATCAATTTGTTTACGATCATGGATTATTTGTTCCGGAAGAATTTGCGACATCAAATATCGAAAACCCAGATTCAAATCCCGTTGTACAACCAATTTATCTTCTCAACTCCGCATTCCTGATTTAATATCTTCACTTAGTATCAACGATTCACTGTATTTACTGCCGGTAACGGCAACATGCCCGAAATTTCAGCGCCCGGCGTACTAACAGGTATCCCGGATGCCGACATCTGACAGGATATTCAGAGCTAATGGCTGTTGCGGGATAACCGGCAGGTCAATGTAACTTTTAAATACTAATTACACAGGAATACTACAATGCGTAGTTCAATAAAATCAGCCGTTTTGTCCCGAAAGGGATGGCTCATGCTATTAGCGGTAACCGTTTTGTCCGCAGTGTCTATGAAGGCGAATCAAGCAGAGATAAAGAGCGCTATAAGTCAGAAAAAATCTATAAATATGACGGGCGGCAAAACTGCAATCCAGGACAAGAGAGTTACGCTTGAGTCGCTCATTGAAGAGGCGCTTGACCGAAATCTGAAAATCAAGACACAGGAGAATCATTGGGAATCGTCGAAATTAAAAATTCCGCAGGCAGGAGCATGGATGGATCCGAAATTGAATATCTCTATTATGAATTTTCCTTATTCCGATTTCACTTTTAGTTCCGAACCGATGACAATGAAGCAGATTTCTCTGACTCAGACTTTTCCATTCCCCGGTATAAACTCTCTTAAAGAACGGGTTGCGGAGGAAGAATCGGAAACGGAAGCTTATATGGTTTCCGATACGCGTAACAGTGTTGTGAGAGGTGTTTCGATAGCTTATTACGATTTATTCTTTATTGATAAATCAATCGAAATCACTCTCAAAAACAAGCGATTGTTAAATGAATATATCATAAATACATCCAAAAAATACGAAGTCGGCAATGGTTTGCAGCAAGATGTTTTCAAGGCGCAGGTGGCATTTAGCAAACTTCTTGATAAATTGATCAGCTTGAGAAAGCGCCGGGAAGCAATTACAGCGAGGTTAAATTCACTCCTCAACAGACCAATGACGGATACGGTGGGCGAACTTTCTGATATTAAACATGAGCAGGCGGCGCTTGATGCACAGTCTCTGCAGTCGATCGCAGTTGCAAACAGACCGATGCTTCAAGCGCTTGGCACAACCGTTGACCGGAACAGGACTGCGTATGAGCTGGCGTTAAAACAAAACTTTCCCGAATTCGGCATCGGATTGGTATACGGTCAGAGAGACAACCGGAGGGATTTTTTTACCGTGCAGTTTTCAGTTGGTCTGCCATTGTGGAAAAACCGCAAACAGGACAAAAAAATTGATGAGTCGGTAAGCAATATCAGCGCCGCTGAAAGTATGTATGAGGATTCCAGGACAACAATTTACGGTCAAATCGGCGAGTTAGTCGCTTTGTTAGAAGAATCGGACGAACGTCTTGAGCTTCTCAAGAATGTTATTATCCCGCAGGCAACACAGTCATTGATTTCAGCAACCTCTGCATACCAGGTGAACAGGATAGATTTTTTGACACTGCTCAATAACCAGATTACTCTTTTCGATTTTGAAGTGGACTATTTTCGTTTACTGACAGAGTACAAAAAAAACCTGTCCAATTTAGAATATGTAGTTGGACAATCTTTAACAAATTAATAAGAGATACAAGGAGTTTTTGATGTCTGATAAAAGCAATAACACGAAATGGGTGGTAATTATCATTTTTATTATCCTTGGACAATGGGCGTTCCACAGGTATGACGTCTGGGACACGGTTTTCAGCCCGGGCGGAGAAGAGTCTTCCGGCAGGACAATTGCCTACTGGGTTGCTCCCATGGACCCGACTTACATATCCGAGCAACCGGGAAAATCACCGATGGGTATGGATCTCGTACCGGTTTATGAAGACGAAATAAATACGCTGAACATTTCGCCTGATGGGAAAGAAGTAAACCCGGGTCAGATAACGATTGACCCGGTGACCGTCCAGAACATGGGTGTGCGTTCCGTTATCGCAGAAAGAAGAAAACTTTCAAAAAAAATCAGGGCTGTCGGTCAGGTGGCTTACGATGAAACACGGATATACGGCGTGACAACAAAAATATCCGGATGGGCTGAAAAGATGTATGTTGATTACGTCGGTCAGTCTGTACAAAAAGGCGATCCGTTGATCGATCTGTACAGTCCCGAATTGGTCTCCACACAGGAAGAGTACCTTCAGGCATTAAAATTCAAGGAGTATTTTAAAGGTGATGCTTTTTCGGAAGCGGCTCAGCAGGCTGTCGATATTCTTGCCTCGACAAAAAAACGGCTGCAACTCTGGGACATCACGGACGAGCAGATTGAAGAACTGGAAAGGACTCAGGAGGTCAAAAAGAGCACCACTATCTACACCCCGGTCAGCGGGATTGTTAAACTCAAGATGATCAACGAAGGTGAACGGGTTTCCCCCAACATGCACCTTTACGAAATAGCCGATCTATCCAATGTCTGGGTCATAGTTGACATATATGAATATGAATTTCCCTGGATAGAACTCGGTCAGTCTGTCGTTATGACTCTAATCTCTTTCCCAGGAAGGAAATTTTCAGGGAAAATCACCTTTATTTATCCCTTTATGAACCCGAAGACAAGGACAATCCAGGTAAGATTCGAATTCGACAATCCCGGCATGCTTCTCAAACCGAACATGTATGCGAACGTGGAAATAGAATCAACCGCTAAGAATGAAGAAACTGTAATACCGGTGAGTGCTGTCATCCTCACAGGGGAACGGAATATCATAATCATCGATATGGGCGAGGGAAAATTTGAGCCCCGTGAAGTAACCATCGGCATAGAATCCGATGGATATTACACCGTGTTGGAGGGACTCTCTGCAGGAGAAAAAGTTGTTGTCTCGGCTCAATTTCTCTTTGATTCGGAAAGCCGGTTGAGAGAAGCGCAGATGAAAATGCTTGCCCCCAATTACGGGTCAATCCCCGGATCGACTCCCGACTCGTCCAAAACTCAAATCCGCAAAAAAGAGTCACCAGAGGAAGAATCTCAGCTGGTGACCTTGATCGGTGAGGGAGAAATGCTCTATACTTGTCTAATGAAGGACGAAATGGTATTTTCCGCGAATCCGGGAATATGCCCGGAATGCGGTATGAATCTTGTCGCTATGGATGATGATGATAGAAAACGATTGGATGACCTTCTAAAGAGGTACGAGGTAAAGAGAATAAAAGAATAATGAAAAAACATGGAAAATATTAATTTTTGCTCTTGAGGTGTATGTATCATGTTAGAAAAAATCATAGAAGCATCGATAAGAAATAAATTGCTGGTGATAATACTGACCTTGTGTACGGTAGTTATCGGCATTTATTCGGTAGCAAACATATCTCTGGACGCGATTCCGGATTTGAGTGACGTTCAGGTGATAATTCTTACCGAATATCCCGGTCGTGCTCCCCAGATAGTCGAAGACCAGATAACCTATCCTTTGACTACCCAGATGTTGTCCGTTCCCTATGCTAAAACCGTCCGGGGGTATTCGTTTTTCGGTTTATCATTTGTATACATAATATTTGAGGACGGAACCGACATGTACTGGGCACGCAGCCGAGTGTTGGAATACCTGAATTTTGCATCGAGCCGTCTCCCGTCGGATGTTACGCCACAATTGGGACCCGACGCAACCGGTGTGGGCTGGGCGTTTGAATATGTTGTAGAAAGCGACCGGCACAATCTCGCCGAATTACGTTCTATCCAGGACTGGCTGCTTAGATACGAGTTGTCTTCCGTTCCCGGGGTTGCCGAAGTGGCGAGTATCGGCGGATTTGTCAAACAGTACCAAATCGAAGTAGACCCGAACAAGCTTCTCGCTTATAACATTTCACTCAATGTTATAAAAAAAGCTGTCCAGCGGAATAACAACGAAGTCGGAGGAAAACTCATCGAGTTGGCTGAAACCGAATTTATGGTCAGGGGTAACGGTTATATTACCTCTATCGATGATTTGAAAAAAATTGCGGTATCGGTGAACGAGAAAGGCATACCTGTTCTTTTGCGTGATATCGCACATATAAGTCTCGGTCCCGAATTACGGCGCGGGATAGCCGAACTGAACGGATTGGGTGAAACTGTTGGCGGGATAGTGATTATACGATACGGCGAGAACGCCCTGAAGGTCATCAATGCGGTTAAAGAGAAACTCGAAGAAATCAAATCCGCCCTGCCGGAGGGGGTAGTAATCAAACCGGTATATGACCGGACAAACCTCATCAAACGAGCCATAAACAACCTCACTGATACGCTTACTGAAGAAGGTATTGTTGTGATTCTGGTCTGCATCGTGTTCCTGCTTCACTTCCGGAGCGCATTTGTCGCTATCTTAGCCCTTCCGTTAAGTATTCTTGTTGCGTTTATCGTGATGTCGTATATGAATATCAATGCCAACATTATGTCCCTGGGAGGCATCGCGATTGCAATCGGAGTTCTTGTCGATGCAGCGGTGGTTATGATAGAGAATACCCACAAACACATAGAGCGGGATGGGGGCAAAAAGGAGCATTGGCAAATTGTTACCGAGGCTGCAAAGGAGGTCGGTCCCGCATTATTTTATTCACTGCTTATCGTAACTTTGTCCTTTATTCCGGTTTTTACCCTTCAGGCGCAGGAAGGGCGTTTATTCAAACCTCTTGCCTTTACCTACACCTTATCCCTTGGGGCGTCCGCTATCATAGCAATTACGGTTGTTCCGATTCTTCTTGGACTGCTTATCCGGGGAAAAATCAGACCTGAATCAAAAAATCCTCTCAGCCGGGCTTTGATTTGGATTTACAGACCGGTCATTAAAGGCGTTCTTAAGTATAAGAAAACAACGATACTTGCCGCTATTGTGGTGCTGCTTATCACTATATTTCCTTTCAGGCAGCTTGGAACCGAATTTATGCCCCCGCTAAACGAAGGGGACCTGCTGTATATGCCGACAACGGATCCAGGTATTTCAATAACTAAGGCGCGAGAACTCCTGCAGCAGACAGACAAAATTATCGCACAATTTCCTGAAGTGGAAATGGTGTTCGGCAAAATCGGCAGAGCTGAAACCGCAACAGACCCTGCTCCGCTGAGCATGATCGAAACTATAATTACCCTAAAACCGGAAGAAGACTGGCGACCCGGAATGACGATAGAAAAAATCGTTGAAGGATTGGATAAAACTCTACAGTTTCCCGGATTGACAAACTCATGGACTATGCCGATCATTACACGTATCGATATGCTCTCAACCGGGATAAAAACTCCTGTAGGGATAAAAGTAATCGGAAAGGACCTTGCCGTCCTTGAAGAGATCGGTAAACAAATAGCAGCAGTGGCAAAAAGTATCCCCGGCACTGCAAGCACATTCTCGGAAAAATCGGTTGGCGGAAATTATCTCGATATTGACATTGACCGCGATGCAATTTCGCGGTACGGTCTCTCTATCGGGGATGTCCAGGACGTGATCCAATCAGCTATCGGGGGTATGAATATTTCCACAAGCGTGGAAGGTCGTGAGAGGTATCCGATAAATCTCCGGTACCCCAGGGAGTTCCGGGACACACCCGATAAGTTGAAAAGAATTTTAATTCCGACTTCCCGCGGTGAACAGATACCGCTTGCGCAGCTTGCGAACATTTCTATAAGTAAAGGGCCCCCCGTAATAAAAAGTGAAAACGCCCGTCCCAATGTCTGGGTGTATATCGACATTCGGAATATAGATGTTGGGACATACGTCAAACAAGCAAAAGAAATCATCGAGTCGCGTGTTCAGTTACCGCCGGGTTATCATTTGAAATGGAGCGGACAATGGGAATATATCGAAAGAGCTAACAAACGGCTCCGGCTGGTGGTTCCGTTGACTTTACTGATAATATTTATACTCTTGTTTCTCAATTTCAAAAAAGTGTGGGAGGCGCTTCTTGTAATGCTATCTGTCCCATTTTCCCTTGTTGGCGGTATCTGGTTTATGTACTTTCTGGATTACAATATGAGTGTCGCAGTATGGATCGGTTTCCTGGCGCTTGCCGGTCTTGCAGCCGAAACCGGTGTGGTAATGATACTCTATATCGACAATGAGTACAAAAGATTGAAAAATGCGAAAGGAAGCGAATTCGGTATCAAGGACGTTTATGACGCGGTAATGTCGGGCGCGGTAGACAGGGTCCGACCGAAAATGATGACTGTTACGACAACCCTGTTCGCCCTGGTACCCATTCTATGGAGTACCGGAGCCGGAGCACAGGTTTGGAAACGCATAGCGGCGCCAATGATCGGAGGACTGATAACTTCCACGATATTGACACTAATAGTTATTCCGGTGATTTACACAATGGTTAAAGAATTCAGTTTTAACCGCGAATTAAAACGAATAAAATAAAAATCAGTACTTTTAACACAAATCAGGTGGATTGGAAATCATGAAAGCAAAAGTTTACATCTCGTTGATAACAACATTAATTGTTGTTATATCTGTATCGCTGGCATTCAGCCAGGAAAAAACTGCTCAAGATATGGTTTTTATCGGTGTGGAAGATATGAAGTACACCTTCCCGATGAAGGGAGATATGACATTCTCATCAGAACCGGGAGAATGTCCGAAATGTGGAATGGATATGAAAGAAATGACCGCTGATGAAATGGAAAACATGCACAATATGATGAAGCAAACAGGTATGATGAGCCATGAATCCGGAGAATCTATTAGTGTGGTAGGTGAGGTCATCGATACGGCGTGCTTTCTACGTGGTGAAATGAAGGGTGAAAATCACATTCAATGTGCAGAGATGTGTTCAGTTGCAGGAATACCTTTGGCAATTCTTGAAAATATCACGAATAAGATTTATCTGCCTATACCAAAGATGGGCAAAAATCCCAATGAACCGCTAAAGGCTTTTATCGGTCAGCAGGTTACCATAACGGGGATTTATATGGAAAAGGGAGGTTTACGCGGAATAGAAATATCAAAAGTGGAAAAGAACAAACAATAAAAATCTGCTTTTCACGAGAAATACAATTTTTATTAAACGATTTGGAATCGTCACAAGCGGTATTAGATATTTATATTGCATAATCGATGATTTGAAATTAAATTGTCAATGCTGAAATGTTTTATGCTATATTGATATTAAAAAAAAAGAATCGGGTTAGAAATGGAAACAAAAGAAATATTTATAAACGATATGCACTGTGCCTCTTGTGTCACAAGTATCGAAAAATCACTGAATCATGTTGAAGGTGTACAGGAGGCAACGGTAAATCTTGCGACAAACAAGGCGACGGTCAGCTTTGATGAAAACGTATCGACAGTGTCCGACCTTGAAAAAGCTGTCAGAGAAGCGGGTTATACTCCGTACATACAGCCGGAACCCGAACAAACCGGTAAGCCTGGACAAACAAAACCCATGGAAGATTATGAGAAGAAGGCTCGAGAAAAAGAGATGTCTCTACTCAAGAAAAAGCTGGTAATCAGTGCGGTTCTGACAACACTTGCCATGCTATTTAGTTTTCATTCGATCTTACCGGTTCTTTCCGGTTTCAGTCAAAATAATGTTTTCTTTATTCTTTTTGTAATTGTAACACCCGTCCAGTTTTATGTCGGGATACAGTTTTATA
>JADFON010000060.1 GCA_022562855.1 Candidatus Zhuqueibacterota bacterium
TTTATAGTTAAAAGTATAATAGAAAAATATGCTTAACGGAGTTATGAATCTGTTGTCATGTCAAATACATCTACCAGAGTATCACCTGCATCATCTGTGCGATATGTAAACGCAAAGACAAAATTGCCATCCGATAGCAAGCGCTGCAGAGGTGGCAAAAAAATCTCTTCCTCAATAATTTCCACAGCTTTATCGTTCATATACTGATAATATCGTCTCATTTCCTCTGCCCTTCCGGGAACCTGACTCGATATGCGCACCGGTGAACTTTCCGAGTATATTTTTTTGACGGAATCCGGAATTGCGACGGGAGAATAGGGGTATTCGATCTTATTATTGCTAAAATCATCCAAAGATGTAATATGAAGTTTATATAAGTATTGTTTATTCACAAGTCTCTTGTCATGATCGGGATGCAGATAAACGACCTTTTCTTCCGGGGTCGTCGTCCATAAAAAAGCCCCTCTAAAAAACAACTCAAGACCAGCGTTATCACGAGACATCATGGAAGAATTCATATACTCGGCTATTTTACGGATATTTCCGTCATTGTCATAAAGCAAAAAGTAGTAAGACCGATATTCACTATCCATATTATTTCTTCTGCCGCTAAATTCAATTATTAAATCACTTTCCTCAAATGATGCAGATTTAACCGGAGTTCCTATTGAAAAAGAGTCTCTTTCCACAACCGTTTTATACTTTTCGTTAAGTCTTAAATTTCCCTTCGATAACAGCCGATGATCCGGCGAAAAAAGACTCAGCCCCCTTGAATCAATCACAGACAGGTTTCCCGAATATCCGACTGAAAGACTTCTTGATCTCCTAAATTCACCTGGACCCTGACCCGGTCTGCCGATTATATTTTCAGGATTTCCAGCATCATCATATACTTTGATCCGGTCCTCATCAATCACAAAAATTTGCCCTTGATCGTTTACAGCAAGAGTCAATGGAAAAGCAAGCAGATATTCATCCGGCAGGTCTTTATCGCCAAATGATAATTCGAAGGTCAACGCATTTTCAATTATATCATTCGATGCTGAATCATCAGAACCCGTTTGACCGGAGCAACCGTTTAATAAGAAAGCGAAAATAATGATTTTTAAATTCGTTTTTGTCAATGTTTTTACCTATTTATTCGGAAATCAATGTTCTGTTTTCGGTTCACGGGTCATGAGGTCGATTGCCGCTTGTTTCGGGTCAAGGTCGTTGAACAGCATGTCGTACACTTTTTCCATTATCGGTGTTTCGACTCCTTCACGGATCGCCAGTTGACGGACAGATTCCGCAGTTTTGACCCCTTCCGCAACGTTTACCATTTCCCCAAGAATTTCATCCAGCTTTCTGCCTTTACCCAATTCTTTACCGACATGGAGATTCCGGCTCAGTTTTCCCATACACGTCAGAATGAGGTCGCCGATACCGGAAAGACCCGCAAACGTCTTTGTGTCGGCGCCAAGTTTTACGCCGAGACGAGTCATTTCCGCGATTCCCCGTGTCAGAAGCGCCGCCTTCGAATTATCCCCGAACCCGACGCCGTCGACGATACCCGAAGCGATCGCCATTACGTTCTTGAACGACCCGCCGAACTCCACCCCCGCGACATCGGTATTGATATATACTCTGAAAGTGGGACCCATAAACAAATCTTGAATCTCACGCGCATACGATTCGTCTTCGGAAGCGGCAACAACCGCGGTCGGAACTTCACGGGCTACCTCGGCGGCAAAACTGGGACCCGACATCACCGCAAACCTGTTATCCGGCAGCGCAGGTATTTCCTCCTTGATAATCTCCGACATCCGCTTGAGCGTGTCATTCTCGATTCCTTTTGCGGCGCTGATTATCTTCTTTTTTCCAAGCGAAAGGTCTGGTGACAGGGACGCCGCCTGCTTTGCAACGCTTCGAAAAACATGACTTGGAATTACAAAAATGACGTAGTCGCCGGACGATAGCGCATCGGAAAGACTGCTGGTGATACTTATGCCGTCCGGAAGGTTGACACCGGGAAGAAACGTCTTATTTTCACGTTCTTCTTTCATCTTTCCGGCAAGATCCTCCTGGTATTCCCACAGGGTAACGGTATGCCCGTTCCTTGCCAGCAAAACCGCTATGGCTGTTCCCCAACTGCCACCCCCGAGGACACAGACATTACTTGTCTGAAAACTTGATTTCCGTGCCATTAATCAATCTTTGTATATTGCTGCGATGAGTGAAAATGATAAGAACGCTTGTTAACAGCGTCAGGATAAAAAGTACGGTTCCTATGTCATGCATCAACAGGTATTTTCTTATGGCTACAATCATTACTAACGATACCGCACCTGTTATGGAAGTTGCCGAAACGTATTTTGTAACCATAAAGACAGTCGAAGCGACCGCAATACAGAGAATCACTGAGACAGGCGACAAGCCAAAAAACATGCCTATCACCGTCAGGACGCCTTTGCCCCCCTTGAATCCGGAAAAGACCGTCCAAATATGTCCGATGACTGCGGACAGACCTGCCGCTATCCGTACAATATCATGGCTCACAGGAACATCGCCAAAGGCAATCCCGGAAATATAAACGGTTGCGACAAAACCTTTCAGGAGGTCGATGATTCCCACGACAGATGCGGCTTTCCATCCCAGCACCCGGAACACATTTGTAGCTCCCGCGTTTCCGCTGCCGTGTTCCCGGATATCGATACTTTTGAGTACTTTACCCGCTATTATGCTTGTGGGTAAAGAACCTGCAAGATAACTCAGAATTATTATTACGGCAATTGAAATCAAATTAATCTCCGTCCTCCGAAATTTTCCCGATGACCGTAGTTTTCAAGTTTTTTTCATTCAAGATACTTCTGATTTCATCAACTTTTTTTTCATCCGCAACGACCGCAAGCCCTATCCCAAGATTGAAGACCCGTTTCATTTCATCATCGGGGATATTTCCATACATCTGAATAGTTTTAAAAATCGGCAGCCAGTCCCAGCTATTCCAATCGATGTCCGCTTTGAGACCGGACGTCAGGAGTCTGCCGATATTACCGAGAATTCCTCCCCCGGTAATATGCGCAATACCGTGCACAAGACCCCGTTCGACAAGTTCATAAACTTCAGGATAATAACACTTATGAACCTTCAACAGCTCCTCACCGGCGCTCACGTTCAGACCGGGAATTGTCGAGTCCACATTCAGTCCTGCCTTTTCAAACAACACTTTTCTCGCCAGCGAAAACCCGTTTGTGTGAAGACCGGTAGAAGGCAGACCGATAATTACATCATCTTCGGCGATCCTGCCGCCGTCGAGAATATTCTTCCGGTCGACTATTCCGACAATCGTGCCGGATATATCGTAATCTCCTTCACTGTATAAACCGGGCATTTCAGCGGTTTCACCGCCGATAAGGGCGCAATCCGCCTTTTCACATGCTTCTGCCAACCCGGTTACGACATCCTCGATGATGGATGGTTGGAGTTTGCCAAACGCAAGATAATCGAGGAAAAACAGGGGTTTGGCGCCACAACAAAGTATATCGTTTATACAATGATTTACCAGGTCGCTGCCTATTGATTTGTGACGCCCGGCGGCGACCGCCACCATCAGCTTCGTTCCGACCCCGTCCACGCTTGAAACGAGAACCGGTTGTTCGTAGCCGGTCAGGTCGGGCGCAAAAAATCCGCCGAACTTCCCCAATTCGGACAGAACATTGATCCCGTACGTCTTTTTGACAAGGGATTTTATTCGTTCAACGACCTCATCACCCTTATCGATATCCACTCCCGCATCCCGGTATGTTACGCTCTCCATGTGTTCACCGGAACCGCTATCCTGAAGTTGGTTTACATGCCTGCTTCTCACTTCAAAGAGAAAATCCCGTATCCATTGTTCCTTGTAGTCCGGGTATGTCCAGGGCAGCGGGTGATATTCTCCATCTTTAAGAATTAAATTGCAATCTCCGTAAATACCCTTTTCAAGATATATCCTGTGACTGAAATTCTTTGTCGAAGCCAATATGATATTTGCTTCACCGATATACCCTGGATCGATATTGACTGTTCTTTTGCCGTCGACAGACGTATCGGTTTCGTATTTAGTTGTGGACAATTTTATGTCCGCGAGTGTTTCACGCGGAATAAGCTTCTTAAAACTGAAAAAAATCTTTTTTAGGTCGTCCCCCATTTCTTCCCGGTAATAATCGGTAAAGTTAAAATCAAATTCGGGAGTCCGGAAATCGATGGGACCGAATTGACCGGTAAGAAATCTTTCGGCAGATTGAAGCCGGCTGGAATCCCGGTAGGCAACCGCGGCGATCAGTTTGACTTTTTGTGGAGTTTGTGGTTTTATCATCGGATATGTATATTATTGTTAATATCGCAGAAGCAAACGCAGGCGGCACGAAAAGTGCTGCGTAAGCCGTCCCTTATGGCGTGAGCCATCCCTAATCACATAGTGACCACTCACGTGGCGGCTACTTTATACTGCATTTGTCGGGTTGTACGTCCATGCACCTGTTCGATTGTTCAATTCAGAAAGGCGAACAACCGTTCGCCTCTACAATTATGAACAATACGCGGTATGTAATTTTTCACACAAGAATCGTATAGTAAAGAATAATCGATCCGACACCCGACACTCGACACTCAAAATTCGACATTCTCTTCATTATTCCGAGTACATTTTATCGATCTGCTTTGCAAATTTCTTTTCCACAACACTTCGTTTTACCTTAAAGGTCGGGGTAAGTTCGCCGTTTTCCTGTGTGAGTTCGTTCTCAAGAATAATGAATTTTTTTATGACCTCGAAGTTTGACAGATCAGCCGATAATCTTTTTATCTCGCTATCGATGAGTTCGTATGTTTCGGGGCGTTTTGCCATCTCTTTGCGCGAAGCAGCGGGACAGTCAATCGATTTGAGGTATTCCTCCAGGTTATTATATGCAGGTACGACTACGGCGGAAGGGAACTTCCTTCGGTCGCCTATCATCATGATCTGCTCAATGTACCTGCTGACAGCCATCAGGTTTTCGATAGGCTGCGGCGCGATATTTTTTCCGCTGGATGTAACAATAAGGTTTTTCTTGCGGTCGGTTATTGTCAGGAATCCGTCTTTGTCGATAAACCCGATATCGCCGGTATAAAACCAGCCGTTTTCGTCCATTACTTTTTTTGTCTCTTCGGGTTTGTTGTAATACCCTTTCATGATGTGGAGACCGCGTGTGCAAATCTCACCGTCATCAGCAATTTTCAATTCGATACCGGGCGGCGGTTTTCCCACGGTTCCCGGACGGCAGTCCCCGGGCGTGTTGACCGCGACTAACGCGGCTGTTTCTGTTAGACCGTAACCTTCGAGGATCGTAATTCCGGCATATGCAAAAAATTCGGCTATCTCTTTTGGCAAAGGCGCTCCACCTGAAACAAAAAACCTGATCTTCCCACCCGTACGCATTCGAAGTTTTTTGAACACCAGCTTGTCCGCCAGCGCAAATTTTCTTTTATTCACGTAGGAAACATGCCCCTTATTCGTGCTCAAATAGTGGGCTTTCCCCGCACGAAGGCACCATCTGAATAAAATCTTTCTGATTACGGAGCTTTTCGCCACATTATCTTGAACAAGAGCGTACATTTTTTCATACAGTCTTGGAACGCTGATCATGACGGTCGGATGCACTTCACGCATATTGTCACCAACTTTTTCGGTGCTTTCAGCATAAGCGATAGTCGATCCTGCACTCAGCGGGAGGTAATATCCTGCCATTCGTTCATACACATGGCTCAGAGGCAAAAAAGAAAGAAACAGGTCGTTTTCGCTGAAACTGATTATTTCTTTTACGCTCTTGATCTCTTCAATAAAATTGGTGTGCGTCAGCATCACTCCCTTCGGTACCCCTGTTGTGCCGGAGGTATAGATAATTGTCGCGAGATCGGAGGCATCGAGTTCCTTACGCCGGTTAATTAGAAAATCCGGGTTGTTTTTTCGAGATTCTTCGCCTTTCGATTTAAAATCCTGAAATTCGGTCGCGATTTTATGAGGATCGTCTTCGGGATGAAACAAAGTTATCACCCTTTTGAGGTCTTTCAAATTATTAAATATATCATTTATCGACGCTAAATGTTCCGGCTGGGAAAGGACAACTATTTTACTGTGAGAGTCGTTGAGTATATACTCTATCTGCTTTGACGACATCGTGGGATAAACAGGGACCGTTAAACAACCGAGAGACAGTGCGGCAAGATCTGTATACACCCATTCAGGTCTGTTCTCGGAAAGAATCGCGATTTTGTCATTTTTCTGAAGTCCAGCGTCGTGAAAAGCATAGGCAAGATCCGCAACTGTTTCGGCAAAGCTGCCGTAGGTAATATCGGTATACACCCCGTCAATTTTCTGCATAAGGGCAGGTTTATCTCGAAATTTCTCCGCAATATGAAAAAAAGCGTCGGCAAGTGTTTCGGGCATTGAATTCTCCGTTAAATTTAGGGATGCAATTATTACAGTTAGAAAGTTTTATGAATAATTTTTCTGCCGATTAATCCCGCCGGTGCGGGGTTGTCGGATTTAAAAATCCGTTACTCATTCGGATAATTGTAATTATTTTACGGCTAAAAATCAATTAAAATGTGAAATTCAATTAATTGGAAAACGAGAACGGTTAATCCTGACATTAAAGGCGACCCTAAAAAAGTGTTGACTATGGTTATGAACCACCCTATATTTGTTGGTACTTTGGTGAAAATCATATCTGTGGATATATTTCGATCAACTTCATCCCCAAACCCCGAAAAACGGAGCCAAGTAGCGGCAGGCAGGCTAAGTTTGGGGGCGCCACAATTTAGCTTACATTCTGCTATGATTTTTCCATCAAAAGGTAATATAAATCAAAAATTATTAAAGTGCTGATTTTATATTATTTCTTCCCGTTTCCATTCTTGTAATTACTGTTTATTGATTTGTTTACCATAATTTAATTATCCGGATAATTAAACGTTCCTGGAGGGGATCATGAAAATATTCAAGCTGCATCCTCAAAATTTACACTATTTATTTCTGTTTTTCTTTCTTTCCGTCTTTATTACCGGTTTCAACTGCTCAGGCACACCCGGTACAGTTGTTCCGGTCCAGACGTTTACAACCGATTTTCCAGAACCTGCCGGAAGGGCGGTAACCATTGAAGATTATTACAGGAATAATTCTATCGGCAGACCGTCAATTTCTCCAAACGGACGGTGGGTATCGTTTTCGTACTCGTATCCTGACGAGGAAAACAACAACAGCCGGAGTGAGATATGGCTTGTTCCCTCCGACGGGTCGGCAGAACCAAGACGGCTGACTTCACAAAACTCGAATAGTTCGAGACCCCGGTGGACTGAGGATGGTCTGTTAATGTATACGATTCAGAGTGAAACCTGGTATCTCGATGTCGAAAAACCGAATTCGAGACCCTTTCAGAGCAAAAACAGGAACGATACGGCAAATTTCAGTCCTGATAAGAAATGGATAGCGGAGACCCGCGATACACCGGTTCCAAAAAGTGAAAAATCATACGCTTCGGACTTTATCCAAAGACACGAAGAGAGGTTTGAAGGGATCCAATTTGACTGGATGAATTTTCAGAGGGACGGCAGGGATATGCCGATTCCCGATTCAAGGGATCCAAGCGTCAATCCATCTACGGAAATTTTTATACTACCTGCCGAAGGGGGCGAAGCAAAACAATTGACCGACCTGGATTTGAGACCTTCCGGTATTACGTGGCGACCGGACGGAAGGGAGCTTGTTTTTACGGCGGATTCGCATTACCGTGACGAGATGACGTACGGAAGATCCGATCTGTGGACGGTGACAATCGAAGGCGATGTGACGCGGATTACCGATGACGGTTACACATACGGCAGTACGGGATATTCGCCGGACGGAAAATATATTTCCTACACAAGGGGTTATGGCACGGATATGGTCATAGCGGGACGAATGGACAACGGCGGACCGAGAGACTTGTTTATCATGCCGGCTGATGGAGGAACGCCGGTAAACCTGACCGCCTCGTGGGACCTGTCGCCCGGAAGCCCGCGGTGGAGTCCGGACAGTCAATTTATTTATTTTACCGCCGGCATTGGCGGCAGCACACATTTATTCCGGGTATCAGCTGACGGCGGCGAGGTTCAACAGGTTACATCGGGTGAACGCAGGCTTGGCAGTCTGACAATAGATAATGATTTCAAGACAATGGCGTATACGGTTGGCAGAATTGAAGGACCTTCTGAGATTTACACTGCCGATATCGACGGGTCGAACGAAAAACAGATTACCGGAATGAGCAATGATTTCACAACCGAAATAACATTCAGCAAAGCGGAACGTCTGCTTTATGCGAGTTATGACGGTACTCCCATCGAGG
>JADFON010000061.1 GCA_022562855.1 Candidatus Zhuqueibacterota bacterium
GTCCACCGTCCCGACCATACCAATGCATCGGGGTCATCGGAGTTTTCTACCAGTTCCTGTTGAGATTGGGCAAGATTATTGTCGAATCTGTTTCGAGCTTCATCAGAAATCTCAAGGGTAAAAAGTGTATCCCCCATGAGCGAAACCGCCTGAACCCCTAAAGGTAATTCGCTGAATAGCTCCGGTTCTTCTGCGCCGCAGGAAAAAAGTAAAACGGATAGACTGAGTAATACTCCGAATTTCAAATTCCTCATACTTACCTTTTTGCTAATAAAACAATTTATAAAAGTGATTTCGAATTATCAGGTAAGTCAGGTAACCAATGGGCAGTAATATAGGAATAAGCAAAAAGCATGTCAACATTAATTTGACGGGGTAAAAAGTTGTGAATGCTGAGAGTTTTCTATGAATTGTCATTCCCGCGAAAGTGTGTGTTGCACAACTACTGAAATCGGTTTCTATATCCGTATGCGGGGTTATCTGTGACCCCGCAGTGAGCATGAATGTCACGTAGCAACCACTCATGGCGCAAGCCATCCCTGACGGGACGTGGCGGGTCAGAGACGACCCGGGAAAATGGGGCAGACCCGAACTACGCAGTCCGCGGTTGTGCAACACTCACGAAACCGGCAATCCAAATATTTAATTCTATTTGGAAAATGGATTCCGTGTTTCCAAAAAAATGGGGGTAAACAAAGCACGGAATGACATTTATTTTTTCGTATTTGAATAGCACAAAGTATTAATATTACTTTTTTATCACGCCGGGGAGTTTCTGGACAATTCCCCCTTCCCCGATAAGCTTTTCAATTTCGTCAAGCTCCGAAGGCGCCAAACCGGTAAGATTTTCGATGCCGTTTTCGGTCACAACGATGGTATCTTCGATTCTCATGTACAGACCTTCCTCAGGGACGCGTAATTGGGGATCGACTGAGAAGACCTGACCTACTTTGAGAGGTGCGGAACGGTACCCGCCAACATCGTGAACCGCCATACCGACCGTGTGCGAGAATACTCCCCCGCCTGTATCCACGAGCCGCCGTGCGGCTGTTTCGTAAACCGGTTTTGAAAACGTTGTTCTTTCGAATACCCTTTCCATCGCTACTTTTGCATCGTCCATTATCTTTTGTGCCGTTACCCCGGGACGTATCCGGGAGAGGACTTCATTATGATAATCGAGGATAAACTGCACCAGTTCCCTCTGCATATCGTTGAACGTTCCGTTTATGGGCCACATTCTTCCGATGTCGGTGGTGTAATACCCATAATCAGGCGCATAGTCCATGAGCAGCAGGTCGCCGTCTTTCAGAACACTTGAATTATAAAAATAATGGGCATCGATAATATTCTCAGCCCCTGCCGCGGTTATCGAACGGTAACCTTCAAGACGCGCCCCGTTGATAAGATAAATGTAACGTGCGGCGGCATCTAACTCATACTCGTAAACCCCCGGTTTTGTCGACTTCATCGCCTCTATCAGTGCGAGCGCTCCGAGTCTACCTGCGCGTCGCAGGAGTTCAATCTCAAGCGGGCTTTTAATGGTGCGGAGTTCGTCCAGAATTGATGTCAGGTCTTTGATCTCAGACCGGGCATAACGGGTCCTGAGAAGACCGGCAAGGTGGTTTTCTCTTGATATTCTGCCGTCAAAAGAATCTGAGACTATCATTCTGTCCCTATTCCGGAGTTCACCGCGGCTTTGACCCTGGTTTTCCGCCGGACTGAACATTGTGTAGATCGTGCGCACACGGGAAATCTCCATATCATTTGCAGATAGTACCGCCTCAATGCCCGTAAGTTCCTTTGCCCGTTCGGGGTTGTTTACTGAGAGAACCCGACCATCACCCGAAATCCTGCTTGGAGGCAGATAAAGGGTTGTAGTGCGGGACCTGCCGTCAAGAACCAAATAAGCGTACGAATTCTCAACACCGCTGAGATAATAAAATGTATTCGTCTGCCGTGGATAGATAAATCCGCCTGGGTCAGGCGCTCCTTGTATAACGGCAACCGCCTGGTCTCCTATCGCATCAAAGACCTTATCCCTGCGGGCTTCAAATTCTTCCGGTGGAAAATGTGCCTGGTATTCCTGTGCCAATAGGGTTAAAGGGGCTAATAATACAACCATGGCATACAAACAGATATACTTTTTCATTTTATTTTACCTTCTTTTTGATTTCCGGGAGGCATATCCTGGGATTTTTTTAGACTCTGAAACAAGTTCAGGGAACGATATTAGCGTTATAGAGAAAATTATTAGATTACTTTGACCAAATAGGATAGGACTGTACATAATTTTTTTTATCATGGCTTGCTATTTTTCTTTGAGTGAATTATCGGTTTGTCTATTTTCCCGGGGCATAGTTGAGGTGTCTGCCCGCCCTTTTTATGGGGTCGAGTAATCGATGATCTTATAGTGGAGTATTGTTTCGCCGATCACGATACTTATTCTTATGGTGTTACTGATAATTAAAAATAATGAAGCGGTAAGGTTACAATATACAATTGTAGCGTTAATATAGGTATACGCATTTTCTTTGTCAATAAATCTGTTACTTTTCTTACTGAATTGTATACCTAAGCTCTTTTGAAGAAAGACTTTCCGTCTTCGAGGATATTGTAGATGGTGGGTACCAGGATGAGAGTAATCAAGGTGGCAAACAGGACGCCGAACGCAAGCGATATTGCCATCGGTATCAGCAATTGCGCCTGCATACTTTTTTCCAGCATAAGCGGCGTCAGTCCTGCGAAGGTTGTCAGAGAGGTCAGCATGATCGGGCGAAACCGGGTGATCCCGGCATCGACTATCGCCTCATGTACCGTTTTTCCCGCTTTTCTTCCCCGGTTTATGAAGTCGACAAGAACAAGGCTGTCGTTTACGACAACACCGGTCAGCGCAACTACGCCGAATCCGGAAATTATCGTGAGGTCGATCCCCATAATCAGGTGACCGATAATTGCACCGATAAATCCAAACGGTATAGCGCTCATGACGATGAACGGTTGTACGTAAGATTTGAACGGGATCGCGAGCAGTATATATATGAGAAGCAGGGCAAAAAGAAAGCCTTTTGCGAGACCTTGCAGCGATTCCCGCTGTTCGTTTTGTTCGCCTTCAAACGAGTATTGCAAACCAGGGTACTTACGCACTAATTCCGGCATTATATTTGCGGTAATATCTGAAATTATTTCATTCGGATTCGCTATACTCAGATCGACGTCCGCGGTAATATTGACTGTCCTGTTCCTGTCGGTCCTGTTGATCGTTGCGAACCCGATACCGGGTTCGATTTCAGCGGCGACGTTAAACGGTATTTCACCCCCGCCGGGTGTCCGCAAGCGCATATTTTCGAGATCGGCGAGAGATTTTCTTTGCTCCCGGGGATACCGGACCATGACACGAATATCGTCCCGCCCTCTTTGGATTCTCTGTACTTCTTCGCCGTAAAACGCCTGCCTCACCTGGAGGGCAACCGCAGACAAAGTCAAACCTAACGCCTCGGCTTCAGGTTTGATTTTCAACCTGATTTCATTTTTACCTTCCCGGTAGGAATCCGATATGTCGAAGACGCCTGAATATTCACCAAGCCGCGCTTGTAACTCGGAAGAAGCCCTCAACAAATCTTCATAATTCGTTCCCTTGAGCTGGATATTGACCGGATCGCCTGCTGAAAAAAGAGACGATGAGAAAACCAACTCCTCAGCTTCGGGGATTGTACCTGTCAGTTCTCTCCATCGCTGTGCAATTTCAACACTTGTTATTTCTCTTATTTCGGCTGAGACAAGCTGTAAGTTTACTTCGCCTATATTGGAACTACTCGCCGTACCACCCGATCCTCCAGCCCCCATTCTTCTTGAAAGGAACGGCTGGTCGCCGATAGACGCAAGAATATGGATAATCGGTCTATCGTCATTTCCCGTCAGGTCTCTATTGAGCATCCCGGCGCTTTCATTTATTTTACCGATTATCCTCTCGGTTTCTTCCTTTGAGGTCCCCTGCGGCATGGTGAGCAGCGCTACGACATTATCGGCTTCAATTTCGGGCATGAATACAAACTTCAGCCATCCGCCGCCGACAAAACTCATCGTGACTATGAGGACGCTAATACCGATGGATATCGACATGTATCTCCACCTTAAGGCAAGATCCAGCGTTTTTCGGTAATACCGGTTCGTGAAAGTTTTGAATTTTTCGTGAAATGAACTTTGGAAGTTGCTCCAGATATTTCTGACATTCTTCTTTTTCTCATTTGATTTAACGGCGTTGAGATGTGATAGATGTGCGGGCAGAACAAACAACGACTCTATAAGCGAAAACACGAGCGTGGCAATTACAATTATTGGAATTACACCCATTATCTTGCCCATAAATCCGGGTACGCTGAGAAGAGGTGAAAACGCGGCAATTGTCGTCAGCACAGCGAAAACCACCGGCACCGCCACTTCCTGTGTCCCGTCTATCGCAGCTCTCAGCCCGGATTTACCTTTTTCGAGGTGCGTATAAATATTTTCGCCGATTACTATAGCATCATCCACTACAATACCCAAGACAAGGACAAAAGCAAACATCGAGATCATGTTAATGGAAACATCAAAGTTCGGCATAACCCAGAATGCCCCAAAAAATGACATTATCATTCCGACGATTACCCACCACGCAAGCCTCAACCTCAAAAACAAGGCTAACGCAAGAAAGACAAGTATAAATCCGCTTCTGCCGTTTCGTAATAAAAGATACAGCCGGTCTTTGAATACGAGAGAATCATCCTGCCATGCAGTTAGATTTATACCCTCCGGGAGCCTCTGCCGGGCTTCTGCGATATATTCTTTGACGGCGTTGGCAACAGCGAGGGCGCTTTCGTCACCCACACGGTAAACCTGAACAAGATTGGTGGGTAGACCGTTGAATATTGCCGACTGGTCTGTCTCTGCAAATCCATCGATCACTTTCGCCACATCTCTCAGGTATAACCTGGTGCCATCCGGCAATGACCTCAGAATTAATTTTTCGAATTCTACCCCCTCATATACCTGCCCTTTGGTTCTGATCGATAATTCACCACTGCTTGTTTTGATCGATCCGCCGGGCAAATCGAGCGACGACGATCTGACCGCCTGCACCACCTCGCTGAACGTGAGATCGAAACGTCTTAACGCATCTTCCGATACCTCTATCGAGATTTCGTAAGGGCGCGCGGCAGAGACTTCAACCTGGCTCACATCCGGCAGATTTGCAATTTCATTGCGCACCTGGTCTGCAATTGTTTTTAGACTTTTTTCATCGGTATATCCGGTTACCGCAACATTGATAACCTGCCGGCGGTTCAGCGCTTCCTGGATTACCGGTTTTTCGGTCTCATTCGGAAATGTGTCGATAGCGTCAACTCTTGATTTTACATCGTCAAGAAGTTTCCGGATGTCAACGCCGTTTAAAATCTCTATAGAAACAGTTCCAATTCCTTCGGAGGCTGTTGAAGTGATTTTTTTTATCCCTTCCAGGCCCTGGATAGCTTCTTCGATCTTTATACACACCCCTTCTTCAACTTCCTCAGGAGCAGCTCCAAGGTACCTGACCGAGACAGAAATTATGTCTGTGGAGAATTCAGGGAACACCTCCAATTTTATACCGTTCAGGGCTATTATCCCGGAGGCAAATACCATTAACATCAATAAATTAGCGGCAACTCTATTCTCCGCAAACCATGCTATCGCTTTATTCATTGTTGAACCTTGATTTGAATTCTATTATGTGTGATTATCTTCACCCCCAAACCCCGAAAAAAGGGACAGGTAAATTTGGAGGCGCCACGATCTCCAAGGTACAAACTTTAGTTTTCATAAAAATTTACAAAAGCAATGTCATTGATATACCTCGACGAGCATTCCGTCGACGACCGCATTCAACGGTGTAATGCATATATTTTCTCCGTTGCTTATACCGGAAACTATATAAGCTGTTTCGGAATCCATTTTCAACACTTCAACATCCCGAAACCGCAGTCTGCTTTCATGGTCAACGATCAATACCTGGTTTTCGTTGCGGATCGCATAACGGGGAATGGAAATTACATTGTCGATTAGTTTCCCTTCGATCTCTGCGTGCACAAACATCCCCACGGTTAACGGCGGACGGTTGCTGTTTCTTGATTTTCCATACGGGTCCTCTACCTTCGCAACAATATATATCATTCTGCTCCGGGGATCGATTTCGCCTTCGATCCTTGTGAGAATTCCTTCCCATTCGTGATCCCTGCCCGCAAAATTTGCACGTAAAATTATCGTAGGTCCATCGTTCCGGTCTTGCCATCCCCTGAAATCGATTGGAAAATCCAAGAATTCCAGATCTCTATCCGGGATAGGCAGCCTGATCTCTGCTTCATCTACGCTGTAAATCTTTGCAACAGTCATACCGGGATTAACAATTTGACCGACGTCGACCAGTTTTGACCTGACCCTCCCCGTATAAGGGGCTTTTATTTTTGTCCGGTCAAGATTTAGTTTAGCCTGCTCAAGAGAAGCGTTCGCCGCATCGAGAGACCGGCGCGCTTCATTCATTTGCGGTTCCCGTGCTGCAAGGGGCGGCGGCGGTCCCGTGTTGAGCCGCTGCCACTCTTGCAGGGCAACTTTTGCTTCCTGTTCCTCGATATTCAGCTTGAGTTCTGCCTGCGCTACCTGGAGCCGCGTTTGTGTTATTATCAAAGCATAATCACTTTCGTCTACCCGTACGAGCACGTCACCTTTATCAAAAAATCCCCCAGAGGCAAACGCCGGTGATATTTCGGTGATCTGCCCCGATACTTGTGAAACCAGATCCGATTCGGTGCGCGGCGATACAGTGCCCTGGGTATATACGTTTAATCTGACCGTTTTTTTAACCGCCTTTTGGACTTTGACCAATTTAGGAATAATCTTCACCGGTTCTGTAACGACATCCGGTCTGGAATTAATTATTACTACCGCAATACCCGCTCCTGTGATTAGCACAAGAAACGGTAATACTATTTTTGGTAATCTACTCATTTTTTCTTTACTCCGTTTAAATCGTCATATATTTCCGTTTCATAATTAAAGCTGCCGCCCAACGCCATGTGCAGATCGACACGCGCATCCAGCCTTTGTCTCCGGGTCGTCAGAAGCTGACTTTCATTTTCGTATGCAGACCGCTGAGCTTCGAGCATGGTAATGAAATCAGTCAAACCGCTCAAATATTGTTCTTCGGAAAGCGACTTGGCGGCGAGCGACTGCTCCATTGCGGATGCGATGAGCGTTTCACGTTCTCCAAGATAATGTTCGTTTGCAAGGGCGTTCTCAACCTCGGCAAACGCATTTAAGACAGATTGTGCGTACCGGGAAAGCGCGATTTCGGATGTTTGTTCGGCGAGTTCAACCCCTGCTTTTAATCTTCCTCTCTGGAAGACAGGCTGCAGCAGACCGGCTCCCAGGCTCCAAATTCCGAAATCGCCACTCAGCAAATCGGCGATTTCCCTGCTCGATGATCCGCTCGATGCGGTAAGGCTGATCTGCGGATAGAGCGCCCCCTTCGCGCTTTTTATCCCTGCATTCGAAGCGGCAAGGAGCCGCTCAGCGCTTACAAGGTCAGGTCTTCTCGATATAATATCCGCCGGCAGTCCGCCGGGAACGTTTTGATTTAATACGGGAAGTGAACCGCCGGTCTCCAACTCAGCAGACGGGTATCTGCCGAGCAAAATCTCTAACTGCCGAATTACGTTGTCATATTGTATTTCCCGCTGTTTCAGATTTGCTTCATTAATAGCAAGATTGGACAGCGCCAGCCTGAGATCGAGAGAATTTCGCAGACCACTTTCGTAGCGGGCGCGTATTTGACCGGTTGAGATTTTTAAATTTTCAAAGGTCCTTTTCGACAACTCCACCTGTTTTTTTGCTTCGATCGAAGCAAACCATGCTTTACTGACCTGCGCCTCGAGAGAGAGTTTTGCGCCACGGAGATCCGCTTCGGCGATCTGCATGTTCGCGACCGCATTTGCCTCACCCGCCTTTAATTTGCCCCAGAGATCGGCTTCCCACGAAATATTGAGCGAAACGCCAAACGAGGTATTCGTTGTACTTAAGACCCTGCCTTCGGAACCGGGGATCGGAAAGCCGATAAAATTTTGTTTATTCCTTTGATTATTGTAACTCAACGACGCCTGCGGCAATAGCGGAGCACCGGCGATTCGAGCCTGCGCGGCTGCGGATAGTATATTGGATGAGGCAATTTTCAACGAATAATTATTACGGTATGCTTCATTCAAAATCTCTTCCAACCCGGCGTCATTGAATTCTTTCCACCAGGCTGTATCATCTGTGTCCCTGCCGGCGAATTCGACCGACCATTGGTTAGGGATAATCATT
>JADFON010000062.1 GCA_022562855.1 Candidatus Zhuqueibacterota bacterium
AAAATTATATCGGTATCAGCGGAAATCATGAACAATCTGTGTAAAGCAGTGTCAGAATATTTTCAAACTATTATCATATGATTTATCTTGCCGGATCAAAAACATCTTGCTAAAATTGTGAATTTTGGCAATATTTTTTTCGCATTACAAATTTGATCTTGTATAACAGGATGAATAACACGATGATATCTGAATACGATGCGGTTTTTCGGCTGGCGTTTGCGGTTCTGTTTGCCGGTGTAATCGGGATCGAATGTGAACCGTGTCATTAGAACTCCGGAATTCACAAAAAAAATAGACCTTTTTATAAATAGCATTAATTGTTAAATTAAACGTCTATGCCAAAACGAAAAAAAATTGAGGCTGCGGACTCTTATTTATCCCGGCTTGAAAAACAGAACCGCAGCGCTCTCAAAAATACTCCGATGACGGAATTTCTGGAAAGATCGAATTGGAGCAGATCAGACCGTAACGAATCTATAAGCGAACCGACACTCATGATAACCGGGAATAAAGTGGAATATATGAGTATCGATGAAGCTGTTCCCGGTCAGGTAACCACCGAAAGAGACGGTGATTTTCTGCTGATCAAGCAGAGGTTCAGAGACCTTAGAGAGGATGCAAAGGAAACTGTAAAAAGCTTCCCTGCACGGCTAAAAAATGCCCAAATGCAACATTCCGGTATTACGAATCATGATTTTGAGACACTCAAGACTGTTCATCCATCAAAGATCCTTTTTCTCGATATCGAGACATGCGGATTATCGAATGCCCCGCTTTTTCTCATCGGTGTAGCATATTTTACCGGGGAAGATTTTTCGTTTTTGCAGCTTTTCGCCCGCAATTATTGCGAGGAGCGTCCGCTTCTCTCTTTTTTTAACAGGTTGTTATCACAATACGATCTTCTTGTTACGTACAACGGAAAATCGTTCGACCTTCCGTATATTATTACACGCGGCAATGCCAATAAGGTTCGTATACCGAATTGTGTTCCGAATCTCGATTTGCTTCACGAAGTGAGACGAATATGGCGCCCACGGCTTCCGAATTGCAAATTACAGACCGTAGAGCGATATATATACGGAAGAAAACGCCGCGGCGATATACATGGAAACGATATTCCGCAAGTTTATAATGAATTTGTAAAAACCGGAAACGCAGGAATGATCCGTACAATATTGAAACATAATATTCTCGATGTTATAACGATGATAGATATAATTACCGATATTTATGCCGGGGATTAAGATTATAATTAAGAATGGCAATCGGGATGAACGCTAAGACGAATCTTACTGTGCCACTGAAACAGCGGTTTTTCCTATGGCTCAGTTATAACGTTGCGGGACGGTTTATCCGCCTGCTCAAGAAAACAGTCCGGCTGACCATAATCGGGGACGAAAACCTTCAGACGCTCATTAACGACGGTGGCAAAGCGATATTTATCGTATGGCATGGAAACATAATCATCCCGATAATGCGTCACATAGATGAGGGTGTTGTCATACTCGTGAGTGAACACGCTGATGGGGAAATTGTTGCGAATATTCTCAGCAGTCTTGGGTTTGACCTTGTTCGCGGATCGACGACACGGGGAGGTTCAAGGGCTTTAAAAGACATGATGAAACGGTTTAAATCGCCCGGAATTATTGGAATTACTCCCGATGGACCAAAAGGACCTTACCGGAAACTCAAAATCGGCGTAATGATTCTCTCGCAAAGGACAGGAGTGCCTATCATTCCGATTTCCGCTTATACAAGCAGACCAAAATTTCTCAACAGTTGGGATAAATTTCATTTTATCAGACCATTTGTACATTGTGTTTTGATTTACGGCAAACCTGTTTCAATAGAACGCGGCCTGACCGATAGTCAACTGGAGGAAAAAAGACTGGAACTTGAAAAAGCGGTTCACGAAGTCGATAACCTTGCGGAAAACTTCTTTAAGAGACCGGGTTAACACATCGCTTTTTTGTTGACCTTTCAGTTTTAAATCAAATTCTTTCAAGTAGTGAAAAAGATTCGAATGTCGTTTCTGCCGAAACCCCGACGATACGCCATAAGGTACTACGTCATGCGGCGCTACGGTTGCGGGACCCGACATGACACAATTTCTTATTCTGTCCAAACTGCCTTCTGTACGATTAATTAATCTCAACAATAGACCGTGAGAGGCTCAATCGCGCAAATTGAGCTGAAATAATTATGAACGTTGCTTTACGCGGATTACAAAAAATATTTCATTTCGTGACGCAAATCAGGAATTACTTCTTCAATCACGGTCTGTTCCGGATACGCGAGGTCAAAGTTCCTGTCGTGAGCGTCGGTAACATCACCTTTGGAGGAACGGGTAAAACACCGACCGTTATCAAGATAGCGGATGAGATACGTAATAACGGATTCAAAGTAGTTATCATCAGCCGCGGATATAAAAGATGGAGCTTTTTTTCCAGAATTGTCAGTGACACGGAAAAAATCCGTATGAGTCTCAGGCGAGCCGGGGATGAACCATACCTGCTGGCAAATAAACTGAAAGGCATTCCGGTTATTGTCAGTAAAAAACGGTTTAAGGGCGCATTAAAGGCTATAAAAAAATTTAATCCGGATATTATTCTTCTCGATGATGGGTTTCAACACAGGAAATTAAAGAGAACGCTTGATGTTGTTCTGATCGATTCTCCTGAGATACTTGCGAATAACACCTTAATGCGGTAACCGGTCAAGAATCTTCGCCGGGCGGATATGGTTGTTTTTACCAAGTACGACCAATTTAACAATGCCGAAGAGGTCCATCAGCAAATGGTCGATCTGATGTCGTGCCCGGTCTTTCACGCACGTTATAAGATAAATCGTTTAAAAAACGAAAAAGAGGAACAACCGGCTTCGGTACTTGACAAACAGACAGTCTGGTTGATAGCCGGAATCGGAAAACCGGACTATTTCAAACACACTATAGAACAGGCAGGATCTTACGTCAGCAGAACATTTTTTTACAATGACCATGCCGGTTACAGCCGGTGGAAAATCCGGCGGATTCTTAGAAAATTTAAAAGCTCCTCGGCAAAGTACCTGATTACCACCGAGAAAGACTGGCACAAACTCAAACGGTGGATCCCGCTTGATGTACCCTGCTATTATCTCGAGATAGATATAGATATTAACCGGCTGTCACTCTTTATGAAGCAAATCTACGACGCCGCCTATTTGCACAAGCTCGAAGAGGTTATAGAGTAGAATTAATAATAGCCTTCCCTGGCGGGAAAGGAGGAATCAGGGGGATGTTCCTTAAATTCGAACTTCAACCTTATGTAGAGTACAGACTCTAACAACAAAAAACACACTATTTGGGTTTTTCGGATTACTCTACCCGGCTGGCGGAAACGAGGAGTATAAGGGTCTTTCCGGAACCTTCGTGCCTTACTGCGGTAAATAATTGTAATTGGTTTTCAGGCATTTCGACTGACGACACATAAACAGGTCTCATAATTACGCCGGTTATCTGCCGTATAGACTCACTGAGAGCAAAGGTCCTGAACCTGACAAGCGGAGAATCAGACCTGATATAATCCATATCAAAGGAGACGTTGAACTGCCCCTCCGCAAGATCGAAAGTCGTTGCGAGTTTCTCTTCTGTCCGCAGATACGCTTTGTCCAGTTCTTCATATTTGGTAAACGAAAAGAGCGGGTCAAGCAGTTCATGGATAAGAACGCTGTCGGGTGAACTCACTGCTTTGTCATCGTTCGAACCAAGCAGAAGATAGATATTGACAAGGAACTGCTGGGCAGGTTGATCGTAGTAAAAAAACAAGCTGTCGATTTCGGCAAGATTAGCAGGATTATCACGAACGACCATCAGGTTTAAGCCTACGGATATCTCCAATGCGCCCCTGTTCGAAAGAATCGCCCGTACGAGAGGCTCAAACTCCGTTACCGTTTTATAGGAAACGCGGTACGTTTTTGAAACCGCCTGTTGTGCAAAGAGAGAGGAATTCGTAAAAACCAAAAGAACGACAACTGTTGCGATTGAAAATCTCTTCATAAAAATAGCCCGGTTAATCTATCCTGAGTATCGGCTTTTCTTCCGCAAATATTGAACATTACCCACGATTAAAGCGACAATTTCGACTAAAATATCTTGATTTTTTCAACCATTTTCAAGGGAAATTTGTATAACCGGTTGTGTGACGCCGGACTACAGGTAGTAATAATATCCTTGCTTATTTGTGAGGGCTATGTTATATTTTAAGCAGTAAATAATGCCCATTTCAGGAATTCTACATGCAGAGAATTTATCTCGATTACAGTGCGACAACCCCGGTGGATAAACGGGTTCTTAATGCAATGATGCCTTATTTCCGTGAAAAATTCGGAAATGCTTCGAGCATTCACGAGACCGGGCGGGATGCCAAGGAAGCGCTGGAAAATGCGCGCGAGCAAATCGCACGGATAATCAGGGCGGCGCCTTCGGAGATATTTTTCACCGGCGGCGGCACAGAATCGGACAACTGGGCACTTACCGGGTATTGCCTGAATAACAAATCAAAAGGTAACCGTATCGTAACGGTCAATACAGAACATCATGCCGTCCTCAATACCTGCAAATTTCTCGAATCACAGGGGTTTGAAGTTACCTATTTGCCGGTTGAACCGGATGGCACGATCGATTGTAACAAGCTGAACGAGGCAATTACTTCTGAAACCCTTATTGTCTCCATAATGCACATCAATAACGAGATAGGCACCATCCACGATATATCCCGGATAGGTGAGATTACGAAGGAAAAAGGTGTCGTTTTCCACAGCGATGCGGTCCAGTCGTTCGGGAAAATCCCCATAGACGTAAGCGCCACACCTGTCGATATGCTTTCTATTTCCGCTCACAAAATTTACGGTCCAAAGGGTATCGGGGCGTTGTATATACGAAAAGGCACGAATACGGGAAAGTTCATGCACGGCGGCAGCCATGAACGGAATCAAAGAAGCGGTACGGAGAACGTAGCGGCAGCGGTTGGCTTCGGTGCGGCGGCTGAAATCTGTAAAACTGAAATGGAACAGGAAAGCAAATTCCTCTTGGAACTTCGGAGCTATTTCCTTGAAAAGCTCAAGAAGAAAATTCCGGAGACCCGTCTCAACGGCGTTGAGGAATCCCGGCTGCCGGGAAATTTAAACGTATCGTTCAAAGATGCTGACGGAGAATCGGTGCTCTTGAGCCTCGATCTGCATGGCATTTCGGCTTCGTCGGGCGCTGCGTGTGAATCGGGCAGTATCGAGCAGTCCCATGTAATCGAGGCTTTGAACCAGCCCCCCGAGTACAGCCAATCTTCCATCAGGTTTACGCTTGGAAGATGGACAACCCGTTCCGAGATAGACACTACAGTATCCGTTCTTGTCGATATAGTTGAGCGCGTCCGCAGCTTGGAAGAAGATTTTGCATAAGTGGTTTGTCTGTCATAATTATAAAGTGGGACAGACATTCTTGTCTGTCAATTTATTGGTCAAATATATCTGAATAATAATTTTTTGAAGGTAACAGACAGGAATGTCTGTTCTACTCATTACTTGTAGTTTTGTGAGCGCCACCCACGTGGCGGCTACATCTATTATTTTTTGCTTTTGTAGCCGCAAACTTTAGTTTGCGTAAAAAGAATTACTGATGTTCTGTATGTCCACATGAATTCAATGTGGTGTCAGGACTTCCCCGTAGGGGCGACAATTTGTCGCAGTCCTTGACACCGATCATAAAAAAACATTGCTTGTAGCCGCCACGTTGGTGGTGCAAATGGTAAATATTAATGAATTTTCTAAACTTACCAAAGTAATGCAAGTCTACAATGAATACTAAAAATAAAAAAACAGTCCTTGTAGCGATGAGCGGCGGTGTTGACAGTTCCGTCACCGCTGCCTTACTTAAGGAGCAGGGCTATTCCGTTATCGGGATCACCATGCGGCTGTCGGATGAGGAGGAATCGATGTCGAATGTTCTTCCCGACCGACCTTGCTGCTCGATAGAGATGACCTCGAGAGCGAGAAGGGTGTGCGACGTCCTCGGCGTTGCCCACTACGTAGTCGACTTTCGTGAAGTGTTTCAAAAACAGGTAAAGGATAATTTTTTTGAGCAGTATATCACCGGAACGACGCCAAACCCGTGTGTACGATGCAACACCTATATAAAATGGAAACCGTTAGTGCGGAAGAAAAACGCACTCGGCGCCGATTACATTGCCACCGGTCATTATGCGCGGTCTGTTTTGAATGATGATACGGGAAAATTTGAACTTCGCAGGGGGCTTGACCACTGGAAAGACCAAACGTATTTCCTGTGGGGTCTTTCGGAAGAGCAGTTGAGTTATACGTTGTTTCCCCTGGGGGATATTACAAAAAAAGAAGTGCGCAGTTTGGCAAAGATGTATAATCTTCCTACGTGGAACGCCCCCGAAAGCCAGGAAATTTGCTTTATTCCCGATAACAATTACCGCCGGTATGTCGAGGAGCGTCTTAAGGAGCAGGGACTCCCTGCGTCTGTCGGGGAGATACAGGATAGAGATGGAAATGTTCTCGGCAGTCATCCCGGGTATCACAATTTTACTATCGGTCAGCGCAAAGGGCTTGGAATAGCGCTTGGCGAAGCGGCTTACGTAACGGAAATCGACACCGAAGAGAATACTCTTGTCGTAGGAAACGTAGAAGACTTGATGTCGGACAGCCTACAGGCGGAATCCGTTTGTTGGGTCGATTCGGCGCCGTCGGGGGACGATGTAAACGCAACTATCAAGATACGATACAGGGATCCCGGTTCCGAAGGGAAACTTTTTCCCGAAGGATCCGGGAAAGTGACCGTCCGGTTTTCAGAGCCGGTGCGTGCCGTGACGCCAGGTCAGTCGGTGGTATTTTATAAAGACGACAGGGTTCTCGGCGGAGGAATAATTTCAAAAGGAAAATAGATAATGGGGCTTTCATCAAGCAAAGCAGAAAATAAAAAGATAACCGTTGAGACGATCAAAGCGATGAAAAAAAGCGGCGAATTGATCGCTTCACTCACGGCTTACGATTATTTGATGGCGAAGATTCTCGACGGCTGCGGTATCGACCTCATACTCATCGGGGATTCGGCGGGGAATGTGATCGCCGGTTACGATACAACCCTGCCGGTAACAATGGAGGAAATGCTTTATCATACGCGTGCGGTGAGAAATGGGGTAACGAATGCGCTTGTTATCATAGATATGCCTTTCCTTTCCTACCAGTGTGGTGTCAACGATGCTGTCAGGAATGCCGGGTTGTTCTTAAAATCCGGAGCCGAAGGAATAAAACTTGAAGGAGGCAGGCAGGTTGCCGACATTGCGGAAAGGATGGTTGGATTCGGCATCCCGGTTATGGGGCATCTCGGTCTGACGCCGCAGTCTATCAATTTGTTCGGCGATTACAAGGTACGGGGAAAAATGAACAAAGAACGGAAACGGATGCTCAAAGACGCAAAAATTCTCGAAGAAGCAGGCATGTTTTCAATCGTTCTCGAAAAAATCCCTGAGGCGCTTGCAAAAGAGATCACCGAATCTATTTCAATCCCGACTATCGGAATCGGGGCAGGGTTGTACTGCGACGGTCAGATATTGGTAACGCATGATATGATCGGTCTTAACGAGGATTTTAACCCGAAATTCGTCCGGAAGTATGTCAATGTCGCCGAAGAAATGCGAAAGGCATTTAACGGATATATAAAGGATGTGAAAAACAGCAGCTTCCCTTCCAAAGACGAAAGTTACCTGTCTTCAAGGTGACGCGGAATTTACTTCTGATAGCAGTAATCTCTATCACCCCCTTTGAGAATGGTAAGGGCGGTTCGCGAACCGCCCCTACTACAATACGCAAATACAATGATTTTTATTCTTAACACGATTTTGACATAGAATGGTAGGGTTCCCTATGTGACGAACCGCCCCTGCGAAGGATTCAGCCGCCACGAAGTCTAAGCCTCTTGGCAGATTTAATAGCAAAGGACTCTATTCATACAATACTTGCCGGACATTATTTATGAAGTTTTATTACGATGACGATGCGGATATCAGTCTTTTGAATGGAAAGACCATTGGTATTATCGGTTTCGGCAACCAGGGTCGCGCCCATGCTTTGAACCTGCGCGATTCCGGGCTCAACGTGGTAGTCGGATTACGCCCCGGCAGCAAATCGCAAAAAACAGTTGAGAACGAAAAAATAAGAACGGAATCGATTGAGAAAACCGCAGAACTATCCGACATTATTTTCCTGCTTATTCCCGACGAATTACAAGCCGAGGTTTACAAATCTTCAATAGAGCCGTATCTAAAACCGGGGAACGTTCTCGGTTTCGCTCATGGT
>JADFON010000063.1 GCA_022562855.1 Candidatus Zhuqueibacterota bacterium
TATAGTTATTCTGAATTAGAAGGGTAGATTTCAAAAACCACTTACGATGATGAAAACAACTTTAGACAGAATTCATTGGGTTTGTTTTCAGAGCTATCATATGAACCGCACAAAGATTTCAGTATTCATGTTGGAGCACGGCTACAATATGATAATTTAACCCGGGAAACGCATGTAAATCCAACTTTTTCGTTTTCAGTAAAAAACAAAAATAACTTTACGTTTTTTGGGGCTGCGGGTATCTATCATCAGCCGCCTTCTTATACAGAACTAAGGTCGGCTAATTCTAATAATCTTATCCAATTCAAAAATCAGAATTCTTATCAGTTATCGTTTGGAATTCAAAAAGAAACACAGCATGGCGGTCATTTTAAAATTGAAAACTACTATAAATATAGCTTAAATACTCTCCCATACATATTCGAAAACGGCAGGTACAGGTACGAGCATGATAAAACAGGAAAAGCTTATGCATTAGGAAGCGACATAAGCATATCCGGCAACCTGAACAGTGAAGTATATGGAATTGTAAGCTACGGTTACTTAATTGCTAAAGAAAAAACCGTTGGAGAAAACGTGAATTGGATACCCCGTTCTACCGACAGACGGCATACCGTAAAGACAGGGCTCATCCACACAGTAAAAGGTATGTCAGGCATAAAAGTGCATTTTAATTTGACCTTTGGATTGGGTTATCCTTATACGCCTAAATTTCTTAAATATAACGAACCAACGAATCGTTACTATCTGGAAAACGGCAAAAAAAATTCCGGTCGCTATCCTTTTTACCGTAGATTGGATATCAGGTGGAGTAAGACCATCAATAAACTGAACTTAAATAATATGATTTATAACGGAGAGTTTTATTTTGAATTGCTCAATATATGGAATTTTCGAAACACTTTAGAATATAAATGGGAATATTTTATACCGAATACCGTTGTACGGGAACCGGTATTCCTGACGCCGCGTATGGTAGGTATCGGAATAAAATTGAGTTTTTAACTTTATAAACGTTATTCTTGAATAATTGGGCATTATTTCAAATCACGTTTTTGAAGTGCTTTTGTTTGTTTTTTCTGTGTATAGATATAATCCCCGGTTTCGGAGTCGTTCCAGTCTGCCGCGTTAGCCGTAAGGTGAAACACTACAAGTCCTTGTGGTGACATCGGAGAGGTCCATTCCAGTGACCAGCGTGCAGTGTCAGACTTAACGTTTTCTGCACCGGCTATAGTATGACGCGCATAGAGGATGTCATTTTCCACATCGATTGCTGCATTTTTATCAATTGTCTTTAGTCTGCCCGCCTGTTTTCCTATCGACTCTCCCGATTGATACCGGGCTGACATCTGGAATCCCGCGCGTTCGGTCCCCGGTCTTGTCAGCATGATTCTTACTATGTACTTTTCACCCGGTTTGTAAGAATCGGGAATGCCGTCCATGGTCAGTGTTCCGCCATCAGTGTTCAATGGAAATTCAGAATGGCAGACTGTCTGACAGGTAGGTTCCCCGAATCCTCCCGTGTGAGCGGGTGGGGGTCTGTCAAGGTACAGCGACCCGGTAAGAAACGCAGGGATAATCATTATCATCATCCCCGCGATAAGAAACGTAAGTAATTTTTGAGCCATATTTTGTATAATCATTGGTTATCGAATTCACAAAATAAAAAAAGGGCAGGAAATTTACAACATATAAATCCTGCCCTGAAAAATCATCCGGTTACTATTTGATCTTTGCCCTGCCAATATAATTCGTATCGGTCCCGAACCAGATCTCCTGTTTCGGTTGGTGATAGTACATGTGACGAACGGTGCCGCCGCCGCTTTCGATGGCGGTATTGCTGATAAATTTCTCAGTTTCGGGATCGAATCCGACAAACATATTGGGTCTGATGCCCGATTCAACGTACCAAATTCTACCCTTATCATCGGAAGCCATTCCGTAAGCACGGGCGCCTTCACCGCCTGGAGAAGCCCATTCTTTGAATATTTTGGTTTTCGGATTATACTGTCCCAGCATTCCCTTTGCATAATCGACATAATAGATCATGCCGTCAGGCGTAATTTCCAACCGTCTCGGTCTTGCGTCCGCCCTTGGGAGTTCGATCTCTTTTAGTTTCATGGTCTTTGCATCGATAGCGGCAAATTTATTGGTACCGAATAATACTACCCAGGGATTGTCCTGTGCATCGATTTTTATACCGTAGGGAAGTCCTCTTTGCGTTGGCACGGTAATAAGGTGAACTTTGCCTGTTTTCGTTTCGAGTTTGCCTATCATGTTACTTCGCTGCATTGTAAACCAAATGTCGCCTTCGCTGTTAAACACCAGTGTGTGCGGGTCTCGAGCCGCCGGATCGGGCATCGGATATTTGGTTATCTTACCGGTGGCGGGATCGAGTTTGCCGATGTGCGCCTGCGAGTTCCCAGCATACCATACCATTCCGTCGTCACTAACAATTAGATTGTGAGGTCCAGCGCCGTCGCCAAGATCAAATCGTGTGAATTTCCCCGTTTCCGGTTCAAGATAAGCTACATAATGAGACCTTTGACCGACAAACCAAACCTTGCCGTCATTCGCGACGAACGGATCGCGGGGTCGAGAGTTTTCCCACGGTACGAGCCATTCCTTTAATTCAACTGCATCGTCCGCTGCAGTAGTAATTACCGGACTGTCACCGAAAAGCAACAATAGTGATAAAGCTAATAATAAAATTAAATGCATAACGCATCCTCCCGCTTTATATATTATTTTTTTGTTATTTGCTGTGGTTTGATTCGATTGTGATGTTATTTCGTAATTACAATTGTAATTTACACCACTACTTCATTTTATACAATGTTACATTTGAAAAATTCACATTAATGAAGGTTATAAGGTTTGAATTAAAGAAGGCAAGCCGAATAAAGTCTCCTTAATCAAAAAACACTTTATACTTTTGATAATTTTCTTTATTTTTAATAATCATGGATTGGTATGAAAAATGGTTCGGGCAGGATTACCTGGACGTCTATACTCACAGGAGTGAGAAAGAGGCGGAAGAGTTTATCAATACTCTTGAAAAGATTCTGTCACTGCAGCCGGAACAGAAATTACTCGATCTTTGTTGTGGAACGGGCAGGTATTCCTTGGCATTGGCTCAGCGAGGTTACGTGGTCACGGGTCTGGACTTGTCGTCCCGCTTAATCGACTTTGCTAAGAAAAGATCGAAAGAACTTGGCGTCAAAGTTGATTTCATTGTCAGGGATATGCGTGATATACCGTTTTCCGGTTATTTTGACGGAATTCTGAATATGTTTACTTCGTTCGGATATTTTGAAACAGATTCGGAGAACGAAAAGGTTATCATGGCGGCTTCGAATGCTTTAAAAAAAGACGGTTGGTTTGTGCTCGACTATCTTAACCGTGAAAATATTATACAAAACTTTCAGGAATTTGATGAACAAAAAAAAGAAAACGTCCTGATTCAGCAGAAGAGAAAACTAAACTTTGACACAAACCGGATTGAAAAAGTAATAACTATTACAAGAAATGATTCGACAAAGGAGTATTCCGAATCGGTTAAAATGTATTCTCACGATGATTTGGAACAAATGTACCGTATTAATAATATAAGGTTAACGCATAAATTCGGAAATTATGACGGAACACCGCTCGATAACGTTTCACCGAGAGCTATATTGATAGGGAGAAAGATGTGATTCAATCAGTACCGTACAACCAAATCTCCGGTTATTCAAAATTGTTTCTTGATTATGTCAATGATTATGACCGCGTTCAGGAATTTTTTAACGGAAAATCCGGAGATAACAGCACATGGACAGATCAAATAAAAAGATGTCGTCAGCGTGATTACAACCGTGATGAACTAATAAATATTCTTTTTAAACAAAACAAAAGCGCGACGTTAAAAAAGGCGGTCGTAAAACAAATTGAAAAACTTCGTAATCCCGACAGCGTTGTAATTGTTACCGGACAGCAAGCGGGTCTTTTCTGGGGTCCGCTTTATACGGTCTATAAAGCGCTGACGACGGTAAAAATGGCAGCGACTATCGAGAAACAGTACAAAGTACCTGTTGTCCCGGTGTTTTGGTTAGAAGTAGATGACCATGATTTTGATGAAGTCCGGCAGTTTACTATAATGCTTCCCTCTGGTGAAGTAAGAAAGTTTGAGTATGACGACGGTGAAAGCGAAAAATCGGTCCCGGTTAACAATCGAATTATTACCGATAATATTTCTCCTGTCTTTGATGAAGTTTCCACGTTTTTCGGAACTTCCGAAATCGGCAGAAAAGTGATTAGGGATTTACGGAAAATTTACCAACCGGGTCGAAGTTTGAGTGAGGCTTTCATTTTATTTTTCCGAAAGTATTTTCCCGGAGTCCCTTTAGTGTTCTTCAATCCGGCTGACGTCGAAGTAAAACGTATGGCTCACAATTTCTTCCAAAACGCAATTTCCCGGCATGATAACATCCATGAGGAAATCGAAAAACAAACAAAAGAGTTGGTGCGGATTCAATACAGTCCGCAGGTTGAACTGAGACCGGACGTTTCCCACTTCTTTCATGTAGAGGATGGAGAACGCCGCCGCGTGGATTTGTCATTGATTGCTAAGGGGATAAACAAGGAGCATAGCGAAACGTTAAGCGTTGATGTTCTGCTGCGACCGTTGTTGCAGGATTATTTGCTTCCTAATATAGCATATATAGGGGGACCTTCGGAGATATCTTATATAGCGCAATTAAAAGGAGTTTATTCACTACTTGAAATACCTATGCCATTGATTGTACCCCGCTGGAGTGGTACTATAATCGAACGGAAAGCTCTGAAATTTCTGAAAAAAATTAATTTCGATCCTGTTCGGATTGTCGAAGGTAATGGCAAGGAAATACTTTCTGAGATAATTGAGAGCGCTTCCGGGAAGCAATTTCGCGGAAAATTTGAAAAGGCTTACACGCAGTTACGGCAAAGGCTCGATGAAATCAGGGAAATTGGAAAATCACTTGATATTTCATTGGTCGGAATGGTGGACAATTCCGAGCAAAAAATGAAATATCAGCTTGATAAGATTGAGGGACGGTATCAGAATGCGCTTCAGGCGGCTAACAAAATCGCGGCAGACAGGTCTGCCAGGACGATGAATACTATTGTGCCCGGAAACAATATGCAGGAAAGAACCTTTTCAATTTTGAACTATTTGCTGAGATATGGTAAGGATTTCCCCAAATTTCTTGCTAAAACCGTTTCTGTTCAGACCGATAAACATCATATATTGGAGTATTGATATGCCTGATGATAAGCGCGTTGACGTATTAGCCATTGCAGCTCATCCGGACGATGTTGAAATGGGATGCGGGGGTACGGTTGCAAAGCTCGATAAAATGGGATATTCTGTGGGTATATTGAATCTGACCAACGGTGAAATCGGGACCCGGGGCACGAAAAACATAAGAAATGAAGAAGCGAAGATCGCCATGAATATTCTGAATGTGAAATTTCTTACGATCCTGGATTTGGGGGACGGGCATTTAATGAACGACGAGTCTAATAGAAAAACAGTCGTTCAGGAAATTCGTCACAGCAAGCCTAAAGTTGTTATGGTTTCTCATAAATTCGACGACCATCCTGACCATGTTCAATGTGCAAGTCTTGTCAAGGACGCGGTATATCTATCCGGAGTGCAAAACTATGTTCGGGACAGCGAATATCACAGGGTAAAAGGATTGATTTATTATATGTGCAGGGGAGAATTTCACCCCACGTTTATAGTTGATATCACCGACGAATTTGACAAGAAGATGGAAGCAATTAAAGCGTACGGCTCCCAATTTTATAAAAAAGATTCAAAAGAACCGCAAACCGCACTGAGCGATCCGGAATTTCTCAATATATTTGAGACGAGGGGGAGGTATTACGGCAGAATGATAGGCTGCAGATACGGTGAACCCTTTTTTGCAAAGTATCCGCCTAAAATAATCGATCCTGTCGCTCTATTTTAAGAAGGGTGAATTTGTAAATGAAGATACGGTTTATTGACATAAAACTGTTTGGAATTAAATAATTATTTATTTACATTATCAAGCTTATATCCATGATAAATATTTGTAAGATTTGAGATTATGTTTGGCGAATTAACAGAAAAATTAGAATCCATCATAAAGAAGCTTCGCGGTCTGGGACGGATTACGGAAAAAAATATCGAGGAGTCTCTACGTTCTATAAGGCTGGTTCTTTTAGAAGCGGATGTTAATTACAAGGTAGCAAAAGAGTTTATAGAGGGAGTCAAAGAAAAGGCGACCGGGCAGGAAGTTTTAAAAAGTATCTCACCCGCACAGCAGATAATAAAAATAATTTACGATGAATTGACCAAATTACTCGGGGAGCCTTTCCGTGATATAGAGATTCAGCCGACTTCCCCAACCATCATTATGGTTGTTGGTCTGCAAGGTTCGGGAAAGACGACATTCTGCGGAAAATTGGCGCGTTATTTTCAGAAAAAAGGCAAAAAACCGTTTCTTGCCTCTGTTGATGTATACCGACCCGCAGCAAGAAAACAGCTTGAAGTTCTCGGAAAATCTCTTGACATTCCGGTCTTTGGTATGGACTCAAACGAGCCAAAGACTATTGCAAAAGAGTCTTTAAAGGAATGTAAAAGGATAAAAGGAGATATATTAATTCTCGATACGGCAGGCAGACTGCATGTAGACAATGAAATGATGGAAGAGCTTTCCGGATTAAATAGAGAGCTAAAACCACACGAGATTTTCTTTGTCGCCGACGGTATGACGGGTCAGGATGCAGTTAATTCCGCTTCATCATTCCTTGAGCACGTTGACTTCACCGGTGTTGTTCTCACAAAGCTTGATGGCGATGCAAGGGGCGGCGCCGCTCTTTCCATTAGCGCTGTAACCCACAAACCGATCAGGTTTATATCTACAGGTGAAAAATTAGCCGATTTAGAGCCGTTTCATCCTGAAAGACTGGCGTCCCGGATTCTTGGAATGGGTGATATCGTTTCTCTTGTTGAGAAGGCGCAGGAATCGGTAGATACAAAAGAAGCCCAGGAACTTGAAAAGAGATTAACACATTCTGAATTCACGTTTGATGATTTCAAGGAACAATTGCATCATCTGAAAAATATGGGTCCCCTGGATAAGCTTGCGGAAATGATTCCTGGCGCTCGCAACATGGGTATTAAGGGGATGCAAATGGATGAAGGAGCTTTGAAGAGAACAGAGGCAATAATAAATTCAATGACTCCTTATGAAAGAATAACGCCGAAAATAATCAACGGAAGCCGCCGCAAAAGAATAGCGCTTGGAAGCGGGTGCTCTGTTCAGGATATTAACAGACTGCTTAATCAGTTTTCGCAAATGCAAAAGATGATTAAGAACTTTTCAAGATCCCGTTCTGCCATGAATTCAATGGCAAACCAGTTTTTTGCCGCGAATTAATAGTTAGAAATGTGATATTGAATAGATTGACAATGAGTGTTTATATTGTTCTGATGAGCAGAGCAATAATCATATTATTTATAAGGAGCAGGATTTAGTGGCAACGAAAATACGACTTGCGAGACTGGGAAGAAAAAAGAAACCGTTTTATAGAATCATGGTGACCGACAGCCGTGCTCCCAGGGACGGCAGGCATGTGGAGCAAATCGGATATTATAATCCTTTAAAAAATCCAAAAGAAGTAGAAGTTAAACGTGAAAGAGCTTTGCATTGGTTGAGCCAGGGAGCAGAGTTGACGTTTGCCGCCCGTAATCTTTTGTCGGGTCAAGGAATTCTTCTGGAGTTGGAATTGAGAAGACAAAACAAGACCGAAGACGAAATAAAAGAAGAACTTCAAAAATTTGCTTTTGTGCAAGAGCTTAAATTGAAAAACCGGGCAAAAAAGAAAAAAGTGGAAGTTGGAGCAAAGGCAAAAATGAGTGAAACGGAAGCTGTGGCACAAGAAGAAACAACGACTGTCGCAGAAGAAGCTGAAATAAGCAATGAAAAAGTTGCAGTGGATACGGAAACCGCTATTGGAGTAGAAACCGAAGCAGCCCCGGAAGAAGCGTCGGCAAAATCAGAGAAGGATACGTCGGAAGAAACGGAAACAAAAGATGAGCCGGTGGTAGAAGCAGTGCAGGAAGGTGAAAGCGATTCGGGAACGGAGTCTGCCGGGGAAGCCGTTGTAACAGAAACTGAGGCTGAAATATCAGAAACCTCTGAAGCTGTGAGCGGAGAACCTGAAACAGCGGCAGAAGCCGACCAAACTACGGAAACCGCCGCGGAAGAATCGGTGGAGAATTCGGGAGATTCTGCAGAAGATAAAACAGAAGATAAAACAGAAGAAACCCAGGCAG
>JADFON010000064.1 GCA_022562855.1 Candidatus Zhuqueibacterota bacterium
ATCAGCGAATTGTTTTTCAGTTAATGTTCCGATGAGATATTTTTTGAAGGCTTCATAAAAACCAAGAATCTGATTGTGACCTCTGCTGCCATTTTCTTCCATTTCCACGGCAATGACTTCATCGCGCAGAAAGCGGGTGCGTTTTGCCAATTCAATAGCAAGCGAACGTGCGGTTGTAACTCTTGGCAGAGAGAAAGAAAAGAATAATTCGAATAGTTCATTAAATTTGTCGACATTTTCTACCGGCGGCGGCGTTTTCAATCTCTTCGCAATAATGGGGCGTCCGATCATTACCTGTGAGATACGCTGACCATCCCTGTAAAGACGAAATTCGTAAAAATTGGTCAGGATAACATTGGGAAAAGTGGAAAGATAACGTTCTAATTGTTCAGTGCCTTCAATATAATCAAGGTTTGTAACGGATGGGTCTTTGGCTTCAATGTAACCAGTGATTTGATTTTTTCCGTTCCAAATACGAAAATCTGGATTTCCGGCTTCGGTTTTTTTCGGAAGAATAGTTATGTTAACATTCTTGATTTTATATTCTTTGGCATACCGTTTTATTAAATCGTCGAGATGTTTGTAATAACTTTCTTCTCTGGCATCACCATGCTGGGCAGTATCCGTGAGATTTTTTAGATATTCATCCAATAATTTCTTCAACAAATCAAATTTCCTTTCTGAGTAAACATAAAAAAAGAAAATAGATATGCAAAACTAAGATAAATCGTGATTAATATACCACATAACAAGTCAATATAAGGGAATTTATTCAATGGAGTTGAAAACATTAGTCCGGTTTTTGAGATGTATGATCGTGAACTACCTTCCAGCCTTCTTCGAATTTTCTGAGTATTAACGTGAACTTTCCTTCCGGGTTATCCGGCTCCCGTTCGAGTTTAAACGTCCCCAGAACAAATGCCGCGTCATTACCGACGGGGGTAATTTCCAGATCGCTAAAAGTCAAAATACCCATTGTTTCGGGGGAATAATTTGTTTTATAGCGCTGGAGCACACCGTCATAGCCTCTGTTAATAACCCCGCCCGACGTAAAAGAGAGATTTTCCGATTTCCAGTAACCTTCCATAAATTCCTCGATATTTCCCCTGTTCCATGCTTCTGCCTGCGCAGTCAAAACTTCCAAAACAGCGGCTGAGATTTCGACTTCATTTATCCGACTGCTGCATCCGGAAATTAGAAAAATGGCGAAAATTATTAATAAGTTTCTTCTATACGTCATGTCTGTTCTCCCAATTTTGCATAATCAATTTACTTTACTTTATCGAACTACAGTTCTCTCATTCTTTCCGAATAAATGATAAAAAGATTCAACCAACAATTTTATATTTATAAACACTCATTGACTCCATATCAATGAGGAATAAATTGTCTTCCTTAACAATAAAATTTGTAAAATCTATGTCGATTGTCTGGTTTCCGATCAAGATACCTTCCTCAGAATATATATTGAACTGATAAAACAGCTCAGGAATTTTTGTGGTCGATCGTTTCCCCGGATCAAGTCGATATTCTGAGGTAGCGGTACCTATCCATACCCGGTTTTTGCTGTCAATTCCTATATTGTTTGTAATCAATGGAATAAGCGGTTCAACAATTTCGGTACTAAAATCAAAAGATTGATAAAATTTCATTAATAAAGTACCATCTTTGGAATACTTCTCAATTTTATTCTGCCATTGGTAACAAATATAAATGTTATCATCTTTATCAATAATAACTTTTGTAAAATTGACGAAATAGTTCGTGTTCATATCAGAATGTGTCTCTCTTTTACCTATTCCGGAAACAAAAGTACCCTCTTGCGTCCTTATAACAACTTGCGGTTGGTCTTCACCTGTAAGGATTTTCTGCGGCATTGGCTGTTCACCCATTAATAGATTTCCATTGGATAAAGTTTTAATAAATGTAAGTGGTTTAGACCACGGGAAACTTGAATATGTCATATCCGGATCAATAATATGAACTTTGCCGCTTGGGAAATCTGCTACAAAAATTTTTCCGTCGTCAGTAATATCGAATCCCGCCGGAGCAGTGAATTCCAATGGCCCCTGCCCGGCTCGACCGATCGTTTCAATATATTTAAGCTCACTGTCGTATTTTTGAATCCGCTGATTGCCCGCATCCAGGATCAAAACATTGTCATCATTATCAACAATTACATCAGCAGGCCGGAATAACAGGTAATTGGGATCATCTTCATTGTCCCCGCCTATTTGATTTACAAAAGTCAGGTTGATATCAACAGATTTTGACACATCCAATAAATGATTGGTGACAACGGTAACACCTTCTTCAATTTTTATATCATAAAATTCATTCCCGGAACAGTTGATACTCAAACACATGAAACTTATTATTAACAATTCAATGCTTTTTTGGATTTTCATATCATTTATTCTCCTTAATGGGAAAATTTTAATTTACTCAAATACCGATCTGATCCTGTAAAAATAATAGATTTTAAAGAATCACTCTTTTGATGAGTCATATTATTTACCTCATACCTGCCTTTCTGCAATGTAAAATAAAATTTTAGAGTGAATCTTTGAAGCGTTTTACAGTTTTTATATGGTGATGGGAAATAATATATTTTAAATGTATGAAGTCTGAACAATCCTGAATGATATTTAAAAATATATTCAAATCAAAATTAAATTTTCAAAAATAATATTTTTTGTTGCTTCACTCAGCAGAAATGGTTATTATTTTGATGAAAATTAATACGAAATTGTGCAAAGTTTTTTTTACTTCAAATTCAGGAGGAATTGAAATGAGAGCCTTTTCGTTTTGGCGGAATTTATTTTTCTGTAGTTTAGCGGTTGCAGCGTTAGCCGTAATGCCTTTCTACGTACAAGCGCAGGGTGTTCTTAAAGCGCCGCCACGCGCAGAAGGGGAGGGACCTTTTGAGCGTCTGATTATCTATGGCGGGATATTGATTGACGGAACCGGCGCCCCGCCCATAGGACCTATGACCATTATTGTAGAACAAAATCGTATTACTCAAATCCGCAGCGCGGGAAATCCCGGGCTTCCGATGAGACCCGCCCCGCAGATCGGTCCGAACGACAAACTTGTCGATGCGACCGGAATGTACATAATGCCGGGATTTATTGATATGCATGCCCATATGGGCGGTTCACGACAGGGTACGCCGGCTGAATATGTTTATAAGTTGTGGCTCGGCCATGGAATTACAACAATTCGCGACCCCGGCAGCGGTAACGGGTTTGACTGGAGCCTCGAGGCACAAGAAAAAAGCAATAATGACGAGATAACAGCGCCGCGTATAGAAGTGTATACGAGGGTTGGCGGGAACACTCCCGAAGAGGCGCGGCAGCGGGTAGTGGAAGCCGCTCAAAAAGGCGCTAACGGTCTAAAACTCGGTTCTATGCGACCCGATATAATGAGAGCGGTCTTAGATGAAGCCAGGCGGCAGGGCATCAGGACGGGAGCGCACCTCGCGCAAATGGGGGTTGTACGGATGAACGCGCTGGATGCGGCTAAGATGGGTTTGACTACACTCGAACACTGGTACGGACTGCCTGAGTCAATGTTCTATAATCAGGTTGTTCAGGATTTTCCCCTCGATTACAATTATAATAATGAACAGGACCGTTTCGGGCAGGCGGGGAGACTCTGGAAACAGGCTGCCGAACCGTTCAGTGAACACTGGTACGCAATCATGGATGAGTTTCTTGCGCTGGATTTCACCTTTGTACCTACGATGACTATCTACGAAGCAAGCAGAGACCTTATGCGTGCACGGCGTGCCGAATGGCATGATGAATATACGCTTCCTTCCCTATGGCGGTTTTATAAACCTGACAGAAACTCGCACGGTTCGTACTGGTTTTACTGGACAACCGAAGACGAAATCGCATGGAAAAGAAATTACCAATTGTGGATGGCATTTCTCAATGAATATAAAAACCGCGGCGGAAGAGTGGCAACCGGTTCCGATTCAGGGTTTATTTACAAGCTCTATGGATTTGGCTATATCAGGGAGCTGGAACTCCTCCGCGAAGCGGGATTTCATCCGCTTGAGGTAATCAGATCGGCTACCCTGATGGGCGCAGAAGCGCTTGGAAGGGATGACGAAATCGGTTCAATAGAGGTCGGCAAACTCGCCGATTTTGCAATTGTCGAGGAAAATCCGCTGCAGAATCTCAAAGTTCTGTATGGGACGGGTGCAATAAAACTCAATGAAAATAACGAGCCTATTCGTGTCGGCGGTATTAAATATACCATAAAGAACGGTATTGTATACGATGCAAAAGAGCTTCTCGCCGATGTGCGAAAAATGGTTGCAGACGCCAAGAAAAAAGAGAACTTTGAAATCATCCAGCCCGGGGCAAAGAAAAAAGGAAAGTAGAAAATTATTTGATTTTCTACTTTTTGATTAGGCGGATAAACAAATGCGAAATGGACTCGTAGATTACTTAAAAAAAGCTGACAGGGTGTTGATTTTCACCGGGGCAGGGATTTCGACAAACAGCGGGATACCGGATTTTAGAGGACCGCAGGGTGTCTGGCAGAATACAAAACCTGTTTATTATCAGGATTTTATGTCTTCTGAGGCTGCGAGAAGGGAATACTGGGAATATAAACTTGGTGGTTTTGAAGCTTTTGATAACGCCGAACCGAATTCGGTTCATGAGTCGATGGTAAAACTCGAAAAAGCCGGCAAACTCGAAAAGATTGTTACGCAAAACATCGATGGGCTTCATTCAAAAGCCGGGACTTCCCCAGAAAAAATTGTCGAAATGCACGGCAGCAACAGGGAAATAGAATGCCAGTCATGCGGAAAGCGGTCTGAGCCGGAAAATCATTTCAAGGAATTCAAAAAGACGAATATTCCTCCCGACTGCGATTGCGGGGGATATTTAAAACCGGCAACTATCAGTTTTGGACAAAACCTCCGGGAGCAGGATATCAGGATTGCCACCGAGAGCGCCGGAAACGCCGATCTTGTGATCGCCCTTGGAACAACGCTTTCGGTGTATCCCGCAGCATCCATAACGCTTCTTGCCGCACGAATGGGCGCTCCATATGTTATTATCAACCGGGGACTCACGGAGCATGACGATAAACCGGAGGTAAGTTTGCGATTAGAGGGCGATGTATCCGATATTTTCCCCCCTGCTGTTGACGGAGCCTGTTGAAATTTGAACCTGCGGAAGGATAAGAATTTTTGATTGTAATGATCCTTTTGATTGCAACAGTTCGATAGAACTTTGACCTAAACAGGAAACAGGAGATTTTATAGCACTTTTTTCAAATTCATTGCTCATCATTGCGGTGCTTTGCGGTAACATTGTCGTTTCGGAATTGCTGGTGCGCAAGACCTTTCTCCGGCATATCGGTACAGCCCTGTTAGTAATTTTGGTTACGGCGGTTACGTCAAATATCAGGTTGATTCCGACAAATTCTCTTGACGCACCGATTTATGACGCTATTTTTCAGTACATTGCCCCGTTAGCAATTTTTCTCTTGCTGCTTGAGGTCAACCTGCGAACTATATTAAAGGCAGGCACGACAATGCTCTTTATATTTCTCATCGGTTCGTTCGGAACAGTGGCGGGTGTCGTTATCGGGATGATGGTTATCAATGGACGGGAAAACATAGGTGAATTGTACAACGGGATAGCAGGAATGTTTACCGGCACCTATACGGGGGGCAGTATAAATTTTAATGCCATCGCACTACACTATGGAGTCGCAAGGGATGGATTACTTTATACCGGTTCTGTTGTCGTCGATAATATCCTGACGACTATCTGGATGATCGTTTCAATTGCCGCGCCTAAAATTTTAGTTAAATTTCGTCCCAATCCTGTTATAAATCCAAATTCCGGGTCATCGGACCCGGCGCCTTCCGTAAAAGATTTTGACACGGAGACACTCGACCCGTTGATGCTTGGCGTTCTAATCGGCAGCGGTCTGGCAGCAATTTGGTTTGCTGAAACGATGGCTGCTCTGCTTTCGGCAGCAGGAATAGCAATACCTTCTATTCTCATTCTGACATCGATAGCCTTAGCTTTAGCGCAGATACCGGCTGTAAACCGCCTGAAAGGGAAAAAAGTCCTGGGAATGTTTGCTGTATATCTCTTTCTATCGGTAATCGGAGCATTTTGCGACTTCGGAGCATTGATTAGTATAGGCTCATTGGGGGTTACGTTATTGATTCTCGCGTCGGTAACGGTTACGGTTCATGGACTCATTACTTACGCAGGCGGCGCACTGTTTAAAATAGATTGGGACATCGTTTCGATTGCTTCTCAGGCTAATGTGGGCGGTTCTACTTCGGCTCTTGCCCTGGCGCGAAGTCTTGACAGAGGCGACTTGATTCTCCCTGCGATTTTAGTTGGATCTCTCGGTTACGGTCTCGGTACATATCTTGGATTTATGGTAGCCGAATTTATAGTATATTCATAAATATTGGGAAAGGATTTATTGCATGATTCATACAGGCGGCATGACCACGGTAAGGGGATTACAAATTTATAAAACATTGAGGAAGTTTATTGTTAGAACGTTTCTGGGATTCCTGGTATTAGCGTCTTTCATTCTTGAGACAACTCATGCTCAGACCGTTCCGGAAATATCCCCGGTGGAATTTTCCCGGATGGTTAAATCGATGTCGGAAGCCGGCGGTTATTTTTCCAGTGACAATTGGGTGACTAATGAGACTACATATCTCGACGCCATAAAACCCTTGGAAAGACTCAACATAAAGGGCGGAGTATACATTGGGGTCGCTTCAAACCAGAATTTTTCATATATTGCTGTAATAAAACCGGAGTTAGTGTTTTTTGTCGATATCCGCCACCTGAACAGGATGCAGCACCTTGTCTATAAAGTTCTCTTTGAGTTAGCAGAAACAAGAGCGGAGTTTTTTTCACTGTTGTTTTCCAAACCGCTTAATTCGAAAAATCTACCGGATGAAAGATCCGATATCGATACTCTTGTTGAGTATTTTTTGAGAGCTCCTTCAAACCGCGGCATGAACCTTGAAACATTTGAAAAAGTCGTTTCGGTACTTGATAATAAATACAAATATGAACTCGAAGATACGGAAGAAAATGAAATAAAGCTCGTTCTCGATGCGTTTTATCGGCATAATCTTATGATAACCTATAGTGGGGGATCAAACTACAGATTTCCAACATTAGGACAACTGCTCAGAACAACCGATTTCAGCGGCGAACAACTAAACATTTTCAACAGCAGGGAGAAATATCAGTTTATCCGGAAGATGCATCTTGAAAACAAGATTATCCCATTAACCGGTAATTTTGCAGGAAGAAAAGCTCTCACCGAAGTGGCGGATTTTCTTGATAAACATAATTTGAAGGTTTCGGCTTATTATGTTTCGAATGTGGAGCGGTACTTGTTTAGAGATGGAATTTTTTCCGAATGGGTGGACAATATTAATAAACTTCCAATTACTGATAAAACGGTGTTTATCCGGTGGACGCATAACAGCAATTATCTTTATTCGCAGATGACACGTTTGCAGTTGATTAGCGCTTTTCTGAATAATTACGACGCCGGAAAATATTTTGTTTACCAGGACTTGATAAATTCCGAATATATAAAATGACGGATGATTGAGAAATTCTATGAAAAATTATTCTTCTGAGAAGGATAAAGGCAAAGTGGGAGTATCAAATAAGCCTGATTCTAGTGAATCACCACATATTCACGGTTTTCGTGAATCCATCCAATTCTATCTCATTGACAGTAAAACTGCGCTTGGAAGAATAATCGACATAGTATTTATTTTTCTAAATCTGCTTATCGTTGCGATTTTTATAATCGAGACATATGACATATCAGAAAGTTTTTTGTCGCTCCTCGTTACTATTGAACATATAGTAGTCGGCTTTTTTATAGTCGAATATATTGCAAGGCTCTATGGCGCACGGAACCGTCTCAGGCATATTTTTCAACCATTCAGCATCATTGATTTCATGGCAATTTTGCCAACATTCCTTGAGCCGTTTGTCAGTCCAGGTAACATCAGATTTCTGATTCTATTACGGATGTTCCGTGTATTCCGGGTTTTGAGATTTTTGCGCTTCTTCGAAACATCAGAGTTTTTCTTTGGAAAGATATCCCCGGAGATGCTAAAAGTACTTCGTCTTATTATGACGATATTTATGATATTTTTTGTCTCGTCGGGGCTTTTCTACTTAGTCGAGAGCACAGATAATGATGATGTAAATAATTTTGGGAATTCATTTTATTTTATTGTTGTAACATTGACAACCGTTGGATTCGGTGATATAATTCCCATAACAGAGGCGGGAAAAGTTGTAA
>JADFON010000065.1 GCA_022562855.1 Candidatus Zhuqueibacterota bacterium
CAGGTTTAATGAAAATAATTTTCGTCTGACATACAGTACCCGGTAATCCATTTTTCTCAGAACAGACTCTACCTCAGACCGTTCATAGGCTTTCTGTTCTCCGAGGACGGGCTTCTCTTTTGATCTCTGCGCCTTATACAAAAAGGTCTTTTCACGGATAATCCGCTTCAGCCTGAAAAACTTCTTTATCTGGAGAAGTTTTACCGCTCTTTTCGCGGCGGGAAGATTAGTGACGGCTATTACCCCGCTGATTACCTGCCCGTTGTTTCTTTCACCTATGTATTTGAAATTTGTCATTTGATAATGAACCAAATTTTTTTTCACGTTTGAGAATTTACAGGCTCCCTCTGCAAATAAAGCCGCAAAGGAAGCCTGCTTTCCAGGAACACTTTTTCGACTAACGGCTTGTGATTACCGGCGTCGAAGCAACCGAATCGGGATAGACGGTCAGGGAAATTGTTACCGGGGTCCCGTCTTTGTCGCCATCCATGTTGCCGATTCCGGTAATGTCAAAGTTCGCACCGGTGATATTTGAAAATGAATAGCTGCCGTTTGCATTGCTGCCGCTCGTATTAATATTTGTCAGCGAAACGGATGAAAACGTCCTGCCTCCGCCCCCAAGCGAGGTAGGTTTCATATACCACTGCTGGGCATTGGAAGCTATCCTGAGCATATCCGACATAACCGCGTCGAAATTTGCCTGCGCTGCGCTCTCGCTAAAAATATTGATTCCGATCGCCACAGCGATACCGACAACGATAACTCCCAGAACGATTAATAGTAATTGTTGCTGACCCATTGTAAACCTCCGTAAATGTGAATGTTTGTTACCTGCACAGTACTAAGGCAACAGCCGTGCCAAAAATATTTGATATGGGTGTATGTTATTGAATGTAATAGAGTTATGATCTTTACAGCGAAGATAAAAAAAGTGATGGTGCGCACATCATTGATTACTATTAACCGGAACTGGTGGTTGCAAACAAAAAAACTGCTTTATATTTATGATATCTTGTGAGAGTACAGGGGAATGTACAGTAGGAGCAATATGGAAAATGTATGGAGGAATAGAATCTCGGATAATTTGAATTTGAAATACATAATACTTTAGTTAGATTTCAAAATCAAAGATCAATTGTTTATAAAAGTACTTCAAAATAAATTGAATAAACCGTAAATAAATAGTATATTTGTGTGCGGTGTACGGTGGCGCGGATATTTGAGGAATTTAACTCAGGCGAATATATCGATAAACCGGTCCTGGAACGACCTGTTTTTCTGGACTGATATCAAGAATTTTGACGTGGCAAATTTGATCCTGGTGGGTGTCAGGTTGGTATCGATACCGGTTCTTGCTATGTTTCCTGCTTTTTTTCGTACTTTCAAACCGGTTTTTGAAATGACTCTACTTCCTCTGCTGCGTACAAAAACCAGACTTCTTAAAGCGTTAACTCCCGTGCTTATAGATGCCATAGGTTAACCTTTTTATACAACTATCTGATGTGAAAATACTATATTTTCAATGCTTTGTCAAGAAGAATTTTCACATCGTATTATGCCCTTATTCTTCAATGTCAAAACTAAAAAAGTTCCGCCGTTTATAGTTACATATCAAAACCGGACTAATTAAAGTTTTAAGCGTTATGGATTCAATTACACAAGATTATCTGCGGTCCTACAGATTCTGGAAAAACCGGCTTATTCGTGCCAATGTATATAATGATATTTTTGATGTAATCCACGATACGGTTGCATTTCCTGCATCAAATAGTATGGGGCTTTATATCGGACTGTTTAACAGGATGAAAAACATTTCAAAACAGACAATCGAAAAAATCCTCAATAATAACTTAGAATTGGGAAGATTTCGGGGCATGAGACGAGATACGTTTCTGATCCACAAAGACAATTTTGAAATGATTTTTTCCGGAACTCACAGAATGCGCGAGGAAAGAATAAAAAAAGATCTGCAAAATTGGGGAATTGAGGAACCGGAATATTTAAACATCGCACGAAAAATATTGAACAATTTATCATCCTGTAAATTGAATTATCCAAACCTGCAAAAATCTTTACCCGAAGAAGATGTAAGACAAATTAAATTAAAAGAGGGGAAAAGCTCTATTTCCAGCACAAACTTTGAACAGGTATTTTCGGTTCTTCTTGACAGGTGGCAGGTTATTCGAAGCTGGGAAAAACCGGGAAGCAAACATCCTGTGTATTGTTTGTTTGATGCTCTACATTCTCCCAGTATGTTCTCGAACGATTATGCGAAAGCGGAAAACACCCTGGTTCTGCGGTATATAGGTTCTTTTGGTCCCGTCACAGTTGAAGAAATTGCATGGTGGTGCGACCTTGCCAGCCTGCGGGTCAAACAAATTCTGGAATTACCCGAAATTAAATCGGAAATTGAGGAAATTGAGATTACCGGACGTACTCATTACATTGAGATAAACGAAATAGAAGACTTCAACGAACAAGAATATGAAATTGAAGACGAATGTCATATTCTTGGAGAAAACGACCCGTTATTGTTGGGTTATCCTTTTGATGAAATTTTCGTTGCCCCGGAATACAGGGCTTCGGTTTTCAATCGGTCTGGCGGTTCACAGCCCTCTGTTATGATAGACGGCAGGGTAATAGGAACATGGAGTTTCAAGGAGACCAAGTCGTGTCTTGATTTGTCGATTTCGATGTTTCGGTCTATTAAACGAAAACAGGAAAACAGGCTGTTCAGAGAGACAGACCGGATAGCTGACTTTCTTTGTGAAAAAGACAAAACCACCAACGTCGAAATTGTCTATAGGTGAAGTCGAATATGCTTTGCGAGATAGTAAGAGGTATCGATGCCTGAGAAAAAGCGCTGTCCAAAATGTGCAAAATTCTTCGAAATTCCGGATAAATCCAAAGGTACGAAATGGAGATGCCCCTACTGCAAAGCAGTACTCAATTTGAAACCTGTGAAAACCGTGAGGGAAAAGCAGGAAAAGCAGCCAAAAATCAAACTCCATTCAGATACGCATCCTCTTATCCAGGTAACCGGGAACCATGCGTCAAGGCTAAAAAAATACGGTCAGGACCTGCAAAAAGTCTATGCATTGATCAGAAAAGAGATGATTCACAAAAAGGAATACGAAAAGCAAAAAGCACTCCTGAAAAAAGAAGCTTTCGCACCAATTATCGATTCATTGCTGGAAATTCCCGATACGCCTTTTTCCCTGAAAAAGAGAATTGAACTCTGGTATCTGGTATTCGACTTACTTCCTTATAAGATGCCTGAAAACGATACCGGCGTAGTATTCAACATATATCCCCGTTACGAATACGCCGCGCTTGTCGGTTTGAGTTATGTTCTCGGCGGGTTTGAGGATAAAATAGTAAAGAAAAAAATTTGCGTCAAAGCAGTTAAGGGGGAGCGGTCCTCTTCCCAAATGAAGGAGCTATTTCAAAAAATCACCGGCTCACCATATAAAAAAGAATTTTTTGAAAGAATGACCGGTTTCATCGAGGACAGCGGAAAAATAAGTAAAATGGCGCCAAAAGGAGAAGAACTTTCTTCAAAACAAATGGAGGAAGATTTTAATTTTGGATTTAGCTGGATAGCTTTCTATCTTCCGCAGTAACCGCTGCATAGGTTTTCTTTATGACGTTTCGGTCAGCAGAAAAAACTTGACAAAAGATTGAAAAAAACCTACCTTATGACCGGAAAATTATGTAATTAAACGCTCCTTCAAACCTTATTGCCGAGAGGATACCTATGGGGATTCATGAATCAATCCATGATAAAGTTGCTGTGCTGAAAATCAGCGGAAAATTGATGGGTGGTAATGAAACAAAAGAAATACCGGAAAAGATCAGAAGCTTGCTAAGCGATGGCATGACCGACATTGTCATGGATCTTGGAAAAGTAAAATGGATGAACAGTACAGGTCTGGGAGCCCTCATCGAATCTCGCCGTCTTATAATCGAGAAAGAGGGCAATCTGAAACTTTCTGCAGTAACCGAAAAAATAAAAAGCCTGCTCATGATAACCCAGATCATTCAACTTTTTGATACCTATGAAACGGTTGACAGGGCTTTAGCCAGTTTTCAATCATCCGAATAAATTTCGGGCGGTCTTTTTTCGATTCAAACATATCTAATGATTTTTGTTGTTTTCCCACCTGTTTTCAATGTTTACAGACTTTCCTTTATTTTCCACTAAATAATATTTTTAGATTTCAGTTGTATTTATTGAAAAATAGCAAAAAAAAGGTCAATTCCAATCCGTGAAACGGAAAGGAATTGACCAAACTTTGGTGGGGATAATATTGTTTCTCCACCGCAATATATAAAAAGTATAACCAAATGCAACAAAAAAATAATCAACCGCACTTAAACCCGGCTGTCAGGGATTTGTGATTCTGAGCTCTATCTGGTGTGCGGTTGCGCTCTGCGGCAGTCGCAGGGCATAGAGCACTGTCTCTGCGCAGTCCTCCGGCGTCAATACATGACCTTTTTCCTTGTTCATGGCTTCACCCGTATGAAAATGCGTTGCAACCGAACCGGGACAAATAGAAAGCACCCTGATATTGTATTGGCGGATATCGAGCATCAACGCTTCGGTAAAACCCAGCATAGCGAACTTGCTTGCGCTGTACGCCGCGCCGCCGGCAAATCCCCGTTTCCCCGCTATTGACGCAATATTTATGATTGTCCCGTCTTTCGCTTCCATCATATGAGGAAGCGAAAAATGTGTCGCCAGGAAGGTGCCCCTCATATTGATGTTCATCGTATCGTCCCAGTCCTTTATAGACATATCCTGAATCGGTTTTATTATCCCGATACCGGCATTATTTATGAGGAAGTCCAGTCCTCCGAATTCTTGTACGGTCTGCTCTATGCTTTTTTCTACCGCTGTTTCGTCCGCGATATCACCGGGAATACCGAGAAATTTTCCTGTGCAGGATTTCGAGAAATCTGCGATACTGTCCAGGTCAGAAGAAGTCCGCGTTAACCCGGTTACGTTTACACCCTCTTTCAGTAAAGCAAGTACAATTGCCCTTCCGATTCCTTTACCTGCCCCACTGACGTATGCGCTTTTGTCTTGTAAATTATTCATAAATCTCCCTTATTGTATTAATGAAATTCCTTACTTGATATAAACCATCTTGCGAATGCTGCTGAATCCCGGTACTTCGAGCTTGTAAAAGTAGACCCCGGTTGAAACGCTAATTCCAAAATCGTCAAGCCCGTTCCAGCTTACGCCAAAACTTCCCGCCGGGTATTCCCTCTCGGCGAGTGTTCTGATTTTCTGTCCAAGTATATTGTATATAATTAAACTCACTGTGCCACCTTCAAAGAGATCGAATAGTATGTTTGTATTAAAGTTGAATGGATTAGGATAGTTTTGGCTCAATACAAATCTGTCGGGTTGTGTTAACGGAAGCAACAACGGATCGTTTTCTGTCAATAACGGTTGATCGTGGACCAAAATATCGTCCAATGTCCATCCTCCTGCCACATCCGATTCATCGGTCACAAGACCAAACCGGATACTCACATCCTTCTTGCCTCCCGCAATGCCGGAAATATCAAGCGTCTGCAGAGTCCACTCCTTGTCAAATTGAGGTTCGCTTTCAGGACTTTCCCATATTGTTTCCCCGTTTACAGAAATATACGCCGCGTCGCTCTTATCTTTTGTCAACCAGCGAAAAAACTGTAGATAAACCGTATCCCAACCGGTGAAATTCAGACTCCTTATCTGCAAATAGTTATCCGTAAAATCCTGGTAATTACCGTTAAACCCCGGTTTCCCCAGGTCGTTACCCCAGACGAATTTTCCCGAATGCGCCCAGGGTGGATCAAATGTTCCTCCGAATGTGCGTCCCCGTTCCCAGTCATCGTTGTTGTTTAGCGTTCCGGGAATATAATTGTGTGTCCAGCCGGTTTCGTCATCATATTCAACATTATCGAAAAACCCCTGAACGGTGTCCGATAATACAGTTTCCGACAAAAATTCATTCTCCTCGTAGAGCGAAGCGTTAATCTCTATTATATGACCCGGTGCAACGCCGGACGACACCGTATATTTGACATTTTGCTCGGATGTAACGGTCTCGTCCGGCTCGAAAGGTCCAAAAGCGACTGAATCTGTCTTGATCGTAATATTTTCATCTGTTGTCGAAAGCAAAACATAAATATCATCCAGTATTAACCCGCCGATGTTTCTCAGGGTAAGAGATCTTTCAACGGATTCCCCCCTGTTCACCAGCCTGTTTCCGTTACCCGTGCCAATTCCCGAAACTCCGTCAAGAACAGCGGTCTGAATAACAACCGGAAACCCGGTCGGCTGTAGAGAAACGTCAAGAACCTGTAGAGTTTCACCTTCCTGGAAGGTAACGGAGTATTCTTTTGTCATATATCCCATTGCAGAAAAGGCAATAGTGTAATCACCGGGCTCGAGCAACCTCGTATACCTCCCGAATTGCGGTTCCGCTCTGCGGTGTTTCATGAGAATTTCATTTTCTTTGCCTTCTATTGCTATCCGGGCGCGGACCGGTTTTCCCGAAAGACTGTCGGTTACCAATCCTGTTATTCCCGGTCCTTTCATCCTGTTTAGGAACATGACGAATGAGGTAAGATTTTGTTGTTGAACGAGTGGGATAGCGTTTAACGGATCAGACGGTATTTTGCTCTTGCCAGTCTCCATAGTAAACGTCATTGTACCGAATTCAGCATACATATAATCGTCATATCCGCCCGATACGGTATAACGAAACGGATGGCTGTATTCGTAAAACATTATGTCCGCCATCCGGTTGCCGAGATTACTATAGAAATCTTCATCGGGTGTCGGCAGGTTAAATTGGAACAACCATGGATGGAGTACAAGGTCTCCAAAACTATGATAGGTGATCGAACCTGTAAAAGGAACCTTATCAACGAGTTTTTTTAGCGCTTGTGTTTCCGGTTCGGAAAAGGGAGCCGTGCCGTGACCTCCTATACCGCCCGGCGTAAATCCAAAATCGTGATTTCGGTTTAAATCCACATTATTCATATTCCGGCGTTGAGGCGGATTCGACATACGCCCGTCAGGATTGAACATAGGAATAAACCACAATTCATACGAATCGACATAATCCTTTGCATCCGGGTTACTGTTGTACGATTCAACCAGCCACGTAATTTGACTCATCGCTACCTCAACATTCAATACTTCATCGCCATGGTAACTTGCTGCTACAAGAAACTTCGGTTCGTCCTCTTGTTCATCGACATTGTCCGAAATCTTGACCCCCCAGATTCCAAGACCGTTTACCGATGAGCCAAGCGAATCGACCTTCATGATTTCAGGGTAGTCCGCCTGCAGTTCGGAAAGTATCGATTTCATTTCAAAATAGTCGGTGAACTCCTCAGGCAGCGGTGCATTCGGAACAAGCATTGTAACCGTAAACCCCATTCCGGATAACTCGACGGCAAACTTTTCAGTATCGTAAACCACAATATATTCGCCCTGCTTCCCGCCGATAATATCTACTTCCAGATCGTCAAAAAGCCTCAAAAGTCTATCGGTCGGAGAATCGATCCGAAAACTGGTCATCTTCTCATCCTGGGCAAAGAGCAGGGTGGTAAAAGAGACGGAAATGGCGATAACCAAGAAAATACAGATTCGATGTAAATTACAATTGTTATTCATTTTTAGTGTCACAGCTTAGGTAATTTTTTGAATTTAACGCAATAATCACACCCCCAAACGAGTTTGGGGGTGCCACAAATGCCTCATTGTGTCATTGTCCCGTTAGGGATGGCTTACGCCACGAGGAGCGTAGCGACGCCTGCCTCTATCTTTTCGGGGTGGCAATCTCTCCGCTAATATATAATAAAATCCTTGGATTTACCTTTAATCGATTTTTAGCAAAGTTGTGTTCAATGTATCAAAACGCGTGAAGGAATACGATCTCTTGCTAATATAGTCAGCGCGAGAGAAAAAAACAAGGCAGGAGACTAAGATGGGGACACTTCTTCTTGTCCGCCGTCGGTTAGCAATGCATCAAAGCCGACTTCGCAAACCGGTGAGTTTGTTATGAAGCGAATAGAAGATTGCTATCACAGGTTTATTTTCTTTCTTTCTTCATCAGGATTTTTCCCAGTGGTTTTAGTATATTCATCGTCACCAACAATTTTTTTATTATCTTGATATAGAGTAAAATAATTTTTTAAAAATGTGTGCCTTTTTTCTATCGCAGTTTTTTCACCTGCTGCCTGTGAAATACTAGTTTGAACATTGAGTAGATCATAATAA
>JADFON010000066.1 GCA_022562855.1 Candidatus Zhuqueibacterota bacterium
TTCCCCATTCGGGTTATGGTTTGGGTATCGAGCGGACATTAGCCTGGATATGCAAGCTAAAACACGTCCGGGAAAGTATACCGTTTCCGCGTATGATTTACCGGATAACGCCGTAGGAATGTCGAATGCCGAAGTACGAGTTTCGAGGATAGAGTTTACAGCGCCGGTACCAATTTTTCATTTTTTAATGGTAGGACAGACATTCATGCCTGCCCCGCTGCTTGGGGTCTGTCATATACGTTTGATAAACAAACACAAAAAATTGAACAGGCAGTCCCATTAAGCGGGAATTTCAACGGTAAATCAAATGGACCAAGAAAAACCAACACCTTTTTCGGATTACATATTTAAAATCGCTCACCGGAAACCGTTGATAGCCGTTATCGGTGCGGGGTCATGCGATCAAAAGATATATGATGTGGCGGAACAGGTCGGCAAAGAGATCGCAATTCGCGAAGGAATCGTGGTATGCGGCGGGCTTTTCGGGGTAATGGAGGCGGCTTGCAAAGGGGCAAAATCTGCAGGAGGACTGACCATCGGCATACTCCCCGGGGTGGCAATAGACGAATCGAATGAATATATTGACTTCCCTATCGCTACCGGGCAGGGAATCGGAAGAAATTCGATAATCGCCCACACCGGACGCGTGGCAATTGCCATAGACGGAAAATACGGAACCTTGTCGGAAATAGGATTCTTTCTTCAACTTGGCAAACCGGTCATCGGTCTCGACACCTGGGATTTTACTGAGGACATCATAAAAACTGACACGGCGGTAAACGCCGTTGACAAGGCTTTTGGATTTTTGGCATAAAGAAGTTATTAAGAAATATGTTTCTATAATTATCACTATGGACGCAAGAGCAAATATTATTATAACCGGCGTCGTGCAGGGGGTTGGCTTCAGGTGGTTTGTCGAACGGGCTGCAAATAAGCTTGGGGTGACCGGATGGGTGAAAAACCGGTTTGACAGTTCTGTGGAGGCTGAGGTGGAAGGGAGCAGAAGTCAGCTCGAAACTTTTATCAAAGAACTCCACATCGGTCCCCGTTCGTCGTCGGTCAAAAGTGTCAACGTAAACTGGCTTCCCCACGAAGGAAAGTTCAAAAAATTTGATATTACTTTTTAATATAAATAGTCGACATTGATTTGCACTGATTTTATGGATTGAATACTAAGCCGGTTTTAATCAGTTATTTCTGTGCAATTCCACGTTAAAATCCTCTGATTTTCTTTGTATCTTGGCGTCTTTGCGAGAAAAATCTTTGATTGGAGAATTAATTTTCTCGTGAAAGTCACAAAAAATTAAGTGTAAATCTGAGTCATAATTTTCGGGATTTTAGTATGATTGACATTCGAAAACTTATACGTATAGTCCCCGATTTCCCAAAACCCGGAATCGGTTTTTTTGATATTACCACCCTGCTCAAGGATAAGCAGGGATTTCAGGAGGTGATCGACACCTTTGCCAATCATTTCAAAGATTTCGATTTCGATAAAATCTCCGGCGTCGAAGCGAGAGGATTTGTGTTTGCATCGGCTTTAGCATATAAGATGAATAAAGGGTTGATCCTCATCCGCAAACCCGGGAAACTGCCTGCTGAGACATTCAGCCAGGAATATGAGCTTGAATACGGGGCGGATGCCGTTGAAATGCACAAGGATGCGGTTGAGCCGGGTGAGAAAATTGTGGTTATCGACGATCTGATTGCGACCGGAGGCACCGTGAAAGCAGCATGTAGGTTGATCGAAAATGCCGGAGGTGAAGTCGCCGGTATCGGTTTTATGATAGAATTATGTTTCCTGAAAGGAATAGATAAACTAAAGAAATATAACGTCTATTCAATGTTGAAAATTGAAGATGATTAAAATCCCCCGCCAAGCCGCTGATACGCAATTATCAAATATTATTTTGACACTGATCTCCACTGATTTGTTACGATTAACACTGATTATTTGTAGTATTTTATCTATGTGTTTACACTTTTATGTACTTTTTGTTTAAAGAATATCAGCGAAAATCATTTTTTATCAGTGTCAATCTGTGTCAGAATTTTTTGAATTTCTTTGTGCCTTGGCGGCTTTGAGGGAAATATTATAAACAGGACAAAACATGCGTGTTGTAGTTCAAAGAGTCAGCAAAGCCAAAGTAACCATCGACAAAAAGGTCATCGGGAAAATCGGCAGAGGTCTTGTAATCTTGTTGGGTGTATCTGAAGACGATACAAGCGAAGATGCGCAGTTTCTTGCCGATAAATGTGTGAATCTCAGGATTTTTAACGATGATAAAGGGAAGATGAATCTGTCCGCCTTGGATATCGGGGGCGAAATCCTGTCTATTTCCCAGTTCACACTTTATGGTGATTGCCGTAAGGGTAGACGACCAAGCTTTATAAAGGCTGCCAGACCCGAACGGGGAAAAGAGTTATACGACAGGTTTAACGAAATTCTACGGGAAAGCAGGCTGAAAATCGAAACCGGTGAATTCGGCGGGATGATGGACGTGGATATTTATAATGAAGGTCCCGTGACTATCATTATAGACTCAAAGCATTAGAGGATTGTATTTAGTAATAAAAAGCAGGTTATTGTGGGGATTATCTTTATCGGGTGAGATTGTGCTATTTCACCATCAGGCTGATTTCCATGATAAATTTGTTACCTTCTACAGAATAGGGAATAACCATTACCGGGTTGTCATGCTTGTGTTTTATTACGTGGTTTGTGCCCGATACCACTAAAGGCAGGCTGATATTAAAGGGCAACCCTAACTCCGAAAACTCCTTCTTTGCCCCGCCAACGACGATATTGGTCAGTTCACCAACAATATCGTCAACTTCGTTGTTTATTTCATCTACAGGGGCTCCCATCATCAATTCATAGATCTTGAGAATGGTTTTGGTGGGAAAACTCAATGCAACAGAGCCCGAAATCCTTTTTTCTGCAAATCCTATGACCCCGGTAATATCTCCGGTTGTAGTCCTGCTGTCTTTAATGTACGGTTTATCCCGCACAGGGGAAACACCAATCATAGTCTCCATCGCGTTATCCACAGCATTTAAAAAAGGATTGATATATTCAATTTTCATCGTGTGCTATCCGTGGTTTTGAAAGAATTAAGATCAGCCTTTTATTGTCGCGTTCACCTTGCTGAGTAAAGTTTCCTTGTCGAACGGCTTGACAACATAATTATTCACACCATGCTTCAGAGCTTCGACAACCTCTGTTTTCGCTCCTTCTGTGGTGATCATGATAATGGGAATGTCCGCGTAAACAGGGCTTTTCCGCAATTCCTTAACAAAGGTAAGACCGTCCATATTCGGCATATTCCAGTCGGTTAATACCAGTTCAACGCCGTCCATATTAGCCAGACCTTCCACACCGTCGCCTGCCTCAACAATATCGTCAAATCCCGATGACTTGAGACTATTGATGATTATTCGGCGCATAGTAACAGAATCGTCAACAACAAGTACTTTCATAGTTCTACCCTTCACGCTCAATAAAACTACATTATGGTAAAAATAAATTTGATGCCACCAGCATCAAAACATCTGAATAGTACAAAAAATATATATGATTATCAATCATAAATTCTTTATTTTTCAATATTTGTATTCTAAATAGAGAATGCCAATAATAACACACAAAACAGATATTTCCATTTTTGATCATTTTTTAAGAACTTTTTATGTCTACAAAGAGTCTCAAATACAAAAGACGGAAAAGGATTGAATCAAATTCAAGAATTCTACGTATCTATAATAGTCAGACCATTGGAAGAGGTGTTTATTATGAAATTCAATTATGCTTTAACAGGAATATTGGTCTTAGCGGTGGTATCCGTTGGACTGATTGATTGTTCTGCCCAGAATCTTCAAAAAAAGCGCGTTACCGGTGATCCATCCTTCAGTTATGACAGTAAACGGGATATGACAAAAATAACCTACCCGGACGGCAGGACGATCAGGGTCAAAGGCAAGTGGGACGAAAAAGACGTGGAAAAACTGCACGAAACCATGCTCCGGTTAGAGGAACAATTGGAGAAACTCGAAGATATAGATATATATATTCCCGGCATTACTATTGACCTTCACGATCTTGACTTTCAACTGCACGATCTAAGCGACCTGATTAATGATGAGATTCTTGACGCGCTGCGGCATGAAGATTTTGAGGATTTTCATATAGAATTGGACGATTTAGACTTCGATTTGTCACATTTGGACGATCTCAATTTTGATTTTGACATGTCTCATCTCGACGACTTTAATTTTGATTTCGATTTTTCCCATCTTGATGAAATAATAGGTGAATTGGAGCTTAAATTAGACGACATCGATGACATCAAAATTCGATTCCCGGAGCGCTTGTTCGACATTGTACCTCTTCGTGAGTTGAATCTAAGGTTAAACGGTCTTCCCAATTTTGAGGAGCTGCTTGAAAATAACTTACGATTTTTCGATTGGGACCGCATGAGCGTTAAGGACAGAAAAAATAGAAAAATAAATCACTAAAATTTTTTATATATATAATTTCAAAAAAAACTAAGTTTAAATTAAGCTTAGTTTTTTTTGTTTCAGGAAAAACAACAAAGAAATCAATAGGTCAATTTGAATCCGGATAATTTCAGGACACGTAAAATCCTCCGGTTTTGTTCCGGAAAAGCTGAAAAAAATTGAATTATATAATAAAATTGAATTATATAATAAATAAATTGTAACAGTATACTATGATTTGAGGCGCAGTAGAAGTTTCAGTTTAATTTAAAAGTTTCTAACGAAAGGTTTAAAACGTGCGGTTTCTCAATAATCTATCAACCCGAAGGGATAAAAACCTGTTTTTGCGAAAATCTTTATTGCTTGCAGCCGCAGTAGCAGTATCGATGGGAGCTTACTCTGTTTTTGGGATTATTTCCTCATCGTTCGCCGGTGATCGCAGGCTCCCGGATGTTAGTGATTCGGAGGATAGCATAATCTGGATCAGGAGCTATGCAAGAGCTTTGGACGAAGCAAAGAGAACAGGCAAACCTATCTTTCTCGAATTTCGATGCGCGCCTTGACGCGCCGGCAGAGTATTTGATGCACAGGTTGTGCAGACCGATAAAAATTCTCCCCGCGGTAAATTGTTATCGCAATATGTTACTGCCCGAATAACAAGTATGACGGGAATCGACATTGGACTATTCGATTATGACCGTCATAACGCGCTGTATTATTTTATCATGAATGCCGATGAACACATTTATTTTCGGTATGGTGGGAGGGACGAGACCTCTCCAACCGCTTATCTCGATCTTTCGAGTATTGAAATAGCGCTGAAACTGGGGCTGGAGCAGCATACATTATACAATGAAGGAAAAATTGAAAAGCAGAAACGCTCCGATCCATTTTATCCAAGATATCTGTCATTGCTTAGAAGAGAGGTCATAGACCGCGGGCGATGTGTTGAATGCCACTTAATTGCAGATTTTGAGGCGCTGGAGAAGGAAATGCTTGGTGAACTCAACAAGCTTGAGGACATGTACCTGTCGCCCGATATTAAAACCATCGGGATCCATCTTGATATTCCAAAAGGACTTGTTGTAAACAATGTGGACGGGGCTGTTAAAGAAGCCGGAATGGAACCGAATGACTTGATTGTTGGTTTCAACGGAACGCAGGTATTCACTTTTGGTGACTTTCAGTATTTTTATAATAAGATTCCAAGAAATTCAGATCAGATACGGATTACGGTAGACCGTAATGGGGTCAATCGGGACCTTACGGTGACCTTGCCAAAGGAGTGGTGGTGGACCGACCTGTACCACCGGTACTGGTCCATTGAACCGATATTGTTTTTCAAAACAACACCTTTGACTTTAGATGAAAAGAAGAAACATGGTTTTAACCCGGAGGGGTTCGCAAGCACAGTAAACTGGGTTTATGAAGATGCGAAGAAGCGCGGATTTATTGATTTGAAAATCGGGGACATCATCTATTCGGTTGATGGCGTGGAAGTTGACGAGTTGACCCGGAATTTCGAGACACACGTAAAGCTCAATACTACAGCGGGTGCGACCTTCACCTCATTGATTCTCAGGGACGGTAAAAGATTTGAAACAAAGATTACTTCCGGCAGGCAGCGCTACCGAAAATAGAGTTTGCTTAAAAGACAGTTTGTCGATAAATTACAGTTTAGCTAAGTAAAGAAAAACTCATGAAAATCTTTAGATATATACTGTGCGCTATACTTTTCTTACAGGTTTCGGATCTTCTCGCGGGTCAATGGAGCGAGGCGTATGAGGTGATGTACAGGTTCGACGTTATTGTAACGTACAAGGCTAAGTTGGACGGAGATGTTCTGCTGATCGAGGCAACCCATGCGTCTGAATGGCATACCTATTCAATGGACAATATTGAGCGGGCTCGCAAAAAATCGGGCAAGGAAGATCCTGAAACAGAACTTCCTACCCGGATTGAAATATCAGGCGGCTTGAAAGTATCCGGCAACTGGTATCAAACAGATCCAATTGAACTCTCCCAACCTGAAATTCTATGGTATACCTGGGGATTTGAAAAAGTATCCCTCTTTGCTGTAAAAGTTGAAAGGACTGAGGGTGAAGAAGTAAAGATTACGATTAACGGGCAGGCATGCAACGCAACCCTCTGCAGTATGGTTGACGACGCAGCCATTTTATTACCACTCCCTTCGAAAGAAAAATTTGCCTCTGAAAACAAATATTCTGCATTTGATTTTTCTTCGCTTGTTAAAGTCTTTCACACGAGATAAACTGAAATATACAGGAAAGAAAGTAAAATAATTGGAGATTGGATTGATTTATGATTTAAACGGAGCTTTTTGGAGAGTAAAAGAGTAAAACCTGGACAAAACAATTGAATTATATAACATTTCACTTGTATTTAACGTGTCGGCATAGACAGGCGCTATATAAGGCTAAAAATAAGTCACGGTTAAACCCTATAAATAGGATATGAGATAATAATATGTTGAACAATTTCACAAATTTGAAAGAGAGTATCGACGGTAAGGTACTGCGTCTTGTTGTAATTTCAGTAATTGCAATTTTTGTAGTAACATTGACTGTAATGTACTTCAGCAAGGACGCCGAAGCAGATATGGGCCTCTACACGATAACGAACCAGGACATAGCAATAACCATTACGGAAACCGGTGATATAAAAGCCCTCAATAATAACGAAGTGCGGCTGCCGTATGCACGTGGTCGCAGCAGAGGTGGTCGCGGCGGATATTTCGGCGGCGGCGGTTCGGCTGCAATTACCTATTTAATACCTGAAGGAACAAGAGCGGAACCGGGAGACGTTCTTCTCCAGCTTGATACTTCGAGTCTATTGACCGACCGCGAAGGTTTGGTTGACCGGCTTTTAAATGTCCAGCAGATACTCGAAGACGAAATACTGAACCAGGAGACCCTGGTAAGGCAGGAAGGGCGCGCGATGCAGGATATAAGCTTCACGCTTTCATCGAGACGATTGGAAGTGGAGCTATCCCAGTTCGGATCTGCCAACCAGAAAGAACAGCAAAAACTTCAGTTGGAAATGTCGATTCTTGATTCCTTAAAACTCGAAACAAGGACCAGAAGCGATATTGTGATAAGAAAACTCCGTCTCGATAAGGCTGAAAAGCGTGTGAGAGACGCCCGGCAGCGAATAGACGATCTGGATGTTAAGATCGAATCGTACACCATGAAAGCTGAATACCCTGCATTAGTTGTTTACGCCGAGGATTTTCGCACCCAGGAAAAGATAGCTGTCGGAGATACCCCTTATCCCGGACAGAGTTTGTTACTGCTCCCTGATCTGTCCACCATCACCGCGGTTCTCCAGGTAAGCGACCTTGACAGAGCGAATATCTGGGTTGGTCAGGAAGGAAAAATCAAACTTGAAGCCTATCCCGAAACAGATTTTCACGGAGTTGTCTCCGAATTCACACCGATATCGCAAAATTCGCAGTTTGATACTTATTCAAATATAAAAGTGTTCGAAGTCCTGATAGAACTCGACGGTACAGATGATCATTTTATACCCGGTCTTCCCGCGACGGTTGAATTGATAGTAGACAAAGTGGAGAATGTACCTGCCGTTCCATTGAGCGCGATAACAGAAATCGAAGGAAAGCTATTCGTCTATATAAGAGTCGGTAACGATCTTAAACTCCGCGATGTAGAGTTGGGATTGACTAACC
>JADFON010000067.1 GCA_022562855.1 Candidatus Zhuqueibacterota bacterium
CAAAACAGACTGAATGCAGTCGCAAAACGACTGAACGAGAGACCAAGAGAAACGTTACAATTTAGAACACCGGCTGAACGATTTAACCAATGTGTTGCATCGACCGGTTGAAGTCACAACCCAAAGCGGACATCGACCTTCAATCGTGAATGTCTGCTTTTGAGAAGGAAGGTGCGTCATCAGCTTGGGAAGCTGAGGTTCTACCATTGAACTACACCCGCAATGCTCACCAATACTGACGATTCTACAGGCTCCAACGGTGCTCAGCTATGGTCCCATGGTAGAGGGATGGTGTTGGTCAATCTTTGGCTTACAATTCCCACGATTCTCAGAGATTTCGATACTGCTCAGCCACGGTGTGACCGTCTCCAATAGTCGCAGGCGTGAAATTGGTTAACGGAGAAGAAATCGGACAATCAGACCAGGTCACCGCTTGATTTCATCGGCATACACCAGATTTGACTATAGCTCACCTGTTTATGTGATAAATGATAACGATGAAATTAAAAAATCATTTAATTATTACTTGATCGAGGAGTCTATAGACAATTTGTTGAGGGTTTCTCCTCTTCAATATTTACGCTTTATCCATAGCATGCAAATGTTTTATAGTTCTCGCGGAATAAAATATAGCACTCACTAATGACCATACAGCTATGGCAGCCAATGACCAGAAAGGGGCATTTAACAAAACTCCTATTAAGATAAAGACTATGTAACTATTCTTTCTGCCATCAAATTTCCTAAATAGCTGTTCGATTCTACCGTAATCCTGCAAGTCACGACTCTTGATCGCCTTTCCAAATGCACTTCCACAATAGTCAGAAACCCCATCGAAGAGAAGGATAAGTGTGCTAAGTAACATGGGTATTGCTCCAAACGTATTTGATAGATAGATTGCCAATGCTATATACCACGAGTGTTCAAAAAGAAAATCAAATGCATGCTCCATTTTGCCAATATTTGAAAAAGATAATTTCACTCTCGAGAGTTTTCCGTCCACCCCATCCATAAACGAAACAACAAAGGTGAGGACGGAAGCAAACAATAGATCTCCTTTGAAAAATGAAAATGTGGATGTATAGGCAATTATGTTGATTAGTATGGTCACCTGGTTCGGTGTAACCTGCGTGTTTACCAATCTGCTTACAATAAAATTTTCTATTGGCTTGTTGACATAGGTTGCAAGCAAATCATTTCTTCCTTTACAGGCGTTCTCAATTAAAAGCTCCCTTGCTTTGATTAAATCCTCCTTTGTATCAATATTTATCCAGAAGGGTTTAACCTCCTTCCGCATGCTCGGGATATAGCTGTTAATTTGCGTGATGTCGAATATTTCAGCATCTCTGTGCTTAGCAGCCTTAGCAATACCATGCGCAAGCTCAGTCTTGCCTTCTTTTACTGCCTCCTCAATATGAGAGAATATTCTTGGTGAGCACAAAAAGATACCAGTATCTATGCAGTTTGATTCTCCTATATTTTTACCGATATCGGCAATCCTTTCCTTCTTCTCCAGAACCTTTGTGTCTTCTGGTAAAGGTCTTCTTCTATCAACAGCTAAAACAACTGAACTTTTTGTATCATAATCGATAAGTTCTTTAAGAATGCGAACATCAAAGATATGGTCTGACATTAATAGGATGAAGTTTTCATTTAACAATCCTTTGGCCTTTAATACAAAGATCCCATTTTCTTTTTGGCAGTCATTATTTTCGATATAGTTTATTTCTACTCCATACCTATCTCCAGTTCCCAATTTTGCTTTTATTTTGTCACCCAGATAACCAACAACTATCACGAATTCTTTAATGCCTGCTTGGTTTGCAGTTAATATTACTCTTTCGATCAAAGACAAACCCAAAAGTTTAATCAGGGGCTTGGGTTTATTTTTAGTTAAGTTGCCCAATCTGCCACCGTCTCCAGCGGCAAGTATTAAGGATTTCATATTCAACTCTTTCACCTTTCCCTTAAGTTCTTATAAAGGCGATTCAAAAATTTCGTATAACTCGTTTCTATACGAATTGAATGTATAATATCGACCTTTTGTTGTATATTATACGAACTTGATGTATGATTATTGGTGAAATTACTAATAATTTTTTACTGGTTTTATTATATCAATTTTTATTGAATTATACAAGAATATTTAGAGAAAACAAAGCAGGAATTAAGATTAAGAAATTATAGCTTTAAAACTATAAAAGCTTATTTGGGTTGCCTTAAGGAATATTTTGACTTTCAAAGATTTAATTTAGAAAAGATAGACGAAGAGAAAATAAAGCAAAAGCTATTCTTCGCAAACTTATGGTATTCCCAAAGAACATTTTTTATTACGGAACTCAAATCGCCCTTTTCCAATTGAAGCTCATAGTTTCCGAATTCGAATTCCTGTACGTCTTTTATCCTGTTGACGAGATCTACAATTTTATCTATTTGGTAGTCGATTTTTCTTATGAGAGATAACTGTTTTTCCGATAATTCGTTATTGTTAAAATATAAGAGACTATCGTTGTAAATTTTGATTGGCGAAAGCATATTGTTCAATTCATGTCTTAAAAAACCTTCATACTCATTCTTCAAATTTTCAATTTCTTTTTCCAATTTGATTCTCTCAGATATGTCTCTTTTTACCGCAATAAAATTTACAACGTCCCCATTGTCATTCTTTACCGGTGCGATCGATATTTCCTCGTCATAAAGGGTGCCGTCTTTCCTTTTATTTTTGATCGAGGATTTCCATATTTTTCCTTTATTGATAGTATTCCATAGATCTTTATAGAATTCATCAGAGTGCTTTCCGCTTTTGAGAAACCGCGGGTTTTTCCCGAGAACCTCATCCTTTGTATATCCTGTCATAGTCTCAAAAGCGGGATTAACATAATGTATCGAACCATCGAGATCAGTAATCATGACTGCGTCATAAGCCTGATCAATTCCTGTCTTGAGACGTTTAATTTTATCCTCCGCCTCTTTTTGCTCAGTAATATCATGCAGTATACCGGTGTACATTTTTTCGTTGTTTATTTCTGTTTCGCTCACCGCGAGATATAACGGGAATATGGTTCCGTCTTTACGCTTGCCCTGGACTTCTCTTCCAATTCCAATGATCTGTTTTTCTCCGGTTTTTTGATACTGCGATAAGTAGTTATCGTGCCCCTGAAAATAAGGTTCCGGCATCAGTATTTTCACGTTTTTCCCGATTAATTCCTCAGAAGAATAGCCAAATAATTTCTCTACCGCCGGATTTACAGAATCGATGATCCCGTTTCGATTTATCGTTGCAACTCCGTCTACAATGGTATTAAGTACATTTTTGATTTTTCGCTCATTATCAAGGACTGTTTTTTCCGCTTCTAATTTGCTTTCAAGCAGCAGTTTTTCGTAAACAATCTTACCGATAACGCCCGGGAGCTTATCAAGATATCTTCCTTCAACATCCTTTATGAGATAATCACTGGCGCCAAGCTTCATCGCTTCTACGGCAAGAGACTCACTGCCCTGCCCGGTTATCATTATTACGGGAGGGACATCGTCATACTCTTTCAGCTTGCGGATTACTTCCAGTCCGCTGTATACAGGTAAATCGTGATCAACAAGTATCACATCAAAGGCTCTCTTTTTGTACAGTTCGAGACCTTTTTTCCCATCCGGTGCAATAGTAACAGTGTAATCTTTTCGTTCGAGATACTTTTTGCAGAGATTTGCTATACCGGGATCATCTTCCATATACAGAAGACAAATTTTCCTTGACAGATGCATCAAATTCTCCATTAGACAATTTCACGATTAAAACAAAAAGACCCAGTTTGGTTATTGCATCAGCGAATTGCGAATAATCGACGGGTTTGGTAATGAATACGTTACATCCCAACTGGTAACACCTGTTGATCTCATTTTGATCTTCAGTCGAGGTCAGGACTATGACCGGTATGTGCTTGGTAGACTCATTGCTTTTTAATTCCTTGAGAACCTGGTATCCGTCAACTTCCGGCAGATTTAGATCGAGCAAAATCAGAAGCGAATCCAATTCCGCTTTGCCTTTTTTATCAGTCTTTTTGAATATAAAATCAAGAGCCTTCCTGCCGTTTTCGATCGTAATGATCGGATTTTTGATCAGCGCCCTTCTAAGATTGCGCTCTATCAGTTTTGCATGACCCGGGTCGTCCTCAACCAATACTATCGTAATATCATTTATCTTGTTCATGTTCTAATTCCCCATCTATTAATTTATCTGTTATTGTGAAAGAAAATGATGAGCCTTTTCCTACTTCGGATTCGCAGGATATGCTTCCGCCATGATTTCGGACTAACGTATTGACAAAAGCCAGACCCATTCCTTCGCCTTCACCTGTTCTTTCTCCTACACGAATAAAAGGTTTAAATATATTCACTATGTCGCCGGCAGAAATACCCCTGCCGTTATCAACGATTTTGAATACAGTCGTTTCTCCTGTGTGTTCTCCGGAAATTTCTATTTCACCGGGGCGGTCCGGATCGAGATATTTTACAGCGTTTTCGAGTAAATTGCCAAATATCTGTTCTAAAGCAACCTTATCGGCTTTTACATCCGGCAGCCTGAGTACCCGTACTTTAATACCTTTCTTTCCAATCTGATGCAGCATGGCGTTAATTACGATATTTACAAGAGTATCAGTATTTATTTCCTCGATGACGAGTTCTCTTCTTCCAATCCTTGAAAGTTTCATAATAGCGTTTATCAGGTTATCCATCCTGGTGACAGAGGTCTCGATAAACGTAAGCGATTCCGGAATATCAACAAATATGCTCTGTGTAAACCTCTCAATCTGATCTTCTTTCAAGAGCGGTTTTAATTCCTTGAAAATATCTTTTACGGTAACCATAGACATTCGCAGTTCACCGGCAAATCCTTTTATATTGATGAGGGGAGACTTCATATCGTGTGAAACTACGTAGGCAAAACGCTTTATTTCTTCATTTGCATCGCTCAGATCTGCGGTTCGTCTGGCTACTTGAAATTCAAGCTCCGCCTGCGCGGTTTTCATGATCTCTTCCGCTTTTTTCTGCTCAGCGATGTCTCCGATTTGAGCCACAAAGTAATCCTTTGCCGGGCTGTAAACGGTAATAGACACCCATTTCCTCAACGGTTCCAGATAACGCTCAAAATTCATTACCTTCCCTGTTCGCGCCACCTCTCCATTTATAGAAATGAGATCGGGATGGGATCTTTTCATCGCAGGTTGGATTTCTGAGAATTTTTTGTCGATGATCTCGTCTCTATTCTTACCAATCATTTTTTCAAAGCTTTCATTGACATCTAAATAAACCCAATCAACGGGATTCCCTTTTTCGTTTACAATGATCTTGCAATAAGCGGTGGCTCTTGCCATGTTGTGGAATAAGGAGCGGTATTTTTTCTCCGATTCTTTCAATTCGAGCTGCGCCTGCTTTTGTAATGAAATATCCCTTATCGATCCCGACATTCTTACCGGTTTGTCATTTTCGTCCCAAATCGCCTGACCGCGTGACCGAAACCATTTGTAATCTCCTGACTTTGTACTGAGCCGGAATTCCATATCAAATAGCTTCTTTTCTTCAAAGTGCGCCCTGACGGATTCGCCGACCGATTCAATGTCTTCCGGGTGAAGCAGGGATTTAAAATTGGTAAAACTTGCATTTATTTCACCGTTTTCATACCCGAGCAATTCATAAAACTGAGGCGACCACCATTCATCGTCTTTAGACACATCGGGCCAGTCCCAGAGTCCGTCTTGTGATCCTTTTACGGCAAGATCCAGGCGTTCTTCCGCTTTTTTAAGCGACTCCTGGGATTCTTTTTCGGCAAGCCGGGTTGTTTCAAGCCGGCTCAGGAGATTTTCGATAGCATTGACAACTTCGCTTATCTCTTTTGTCATAAAGCCTTTTACATTTTGGAGTACCGCCGTTTCATTAAAATCGATATTGTCAAGCGCCTTATTAAGAGTTGAAAACGGTTTGAGAAGCTTGATCATCACCGTCTGCATAGACATCCAGATGAGAATTACACCTCCAAGGAACCAGATCAACTTCTCTCTTGCATCATTCAATAGATTTTCATGGAAAATGTGATTATATTCTATAATTACTTCGCCAAGCAGACTATTGGTGGATGACGAAAATAATGGCGACGAAACTGTAAATAAGCCTAATACAATTCCTTCATCGGATGGAGCAATAAAAATGTTGTTTCCAGTAATAGGTTTGACTTCGATCGATAATATGAGATTTTCTTGTGTTTCGGGGTCTTTAAGCAATTGCAATCGGCGCATTTCATTTTCAATTTCGCTTCTGTCTCCTGTCTCCATAGCAATTTCGAGATTGCCCGTCATATAAGTTACCAGAAGTTCGGCTTTTGTATGTTCGCTCGATTTAATTGACGGCACCAATATTACAATCCAGTAAATCACGACACCGGAGAGTATTAAGCCTATTCCCGCACAAAACGTAAACGAAACAAGTACCGATAATCTATTTAGATATTTTTTAATCATATATAATTGCCGATCTTAATACAATCTCATGAATGCGAATTCCTGATTTTGTTAGTGTCTCTCCGTTAAACGAGGGAACAACCCGGGCATGAATCGACATCCCTGCAGTTATGCCCTGTTTTACGTCTTCTTCGAACGGCGAAAACACCAAAATATGATGTGTAACCGAGTAATCAGTTATTTCTGCGATTTTATTTTCGCTCAATTTTTCAACGACTAAAATTGCCGTTGGGGGTTCTTTGGGAAATTCATTTACAACCAAAATCTCAGTCGCAAATCCGGCAATTTCGCTAAATTTTTCTGCCAGGCTGGTTCTCGCATTGGCTGCTCTACTTTCCTGCGAATCATAGTAAACCAGGAGTTTCACCCTGCCCGCAGGAGACAATTTATCCGCAATATCGAGATCAACTGCGACCAACCTCGGAAAAATCTCGAGTGCGATCCCGACAAGAGTTTCTTCTTTGTCCTGAGAATACAACGATTCCGTACTAATCAAAGAAACTATTAATAGGATAATTAAAATATAATGGCGCCAAAAAATCATGCTCTTTACTTTAACTTCTGTCATCGATTCTAATCATTTAATAGTATAAGATATTTGCATCCACCACCGGCGGCCCGGTCTTGGGTAATCGTCAGGGTAGGTATTGATTTTCGAAGGATATTTAATATCCGAATCGAATAAGTTTTTTATTCCCGCCCTCAGGGTTAATCCCTGATTCGCGAAGTAAAAAATACTTCCTGTCAAATCAATACGATTGTATCCTTCAAGATCTTTTCTTGTATCCGGATTTTCTCTATTTCTTTTACCAACATAGCGATACTGCATACTCACGTTTGTTTTACGAAGGGGTGCACACAAAATCCCAAAATTCGCAAGCCAGTTGGCTGAACCTTCTAACTGGTTATTCATGTTAATATCATCAGTGTCTACAAATGAAATATTGGAATTTAACTTTATATCTGATCGAATTTTCTTATTAAACTCTATTTCTATACCGCGAAGATTTACTCTTCCTTTGTTTTTATACTGTTTATCATCCAATACAATTATGTCTCTTAGTTTTGAATTGAAAACGGTTAATCTAAAAACGGTTTGCTGTCCGTTATAAATATATCCTCTTTCAAATGTATCATTTGTACCCGGATTAATATCCGGATTTCCCGATACCGTAGGATTGTTTTTTGAATACATTTCCAGAAATGTGGGAGGACGAAAAGCTTGTGCATACTGTGTTTTCAGAATGTGATTGTCCTGGATTTCCCATATACCCGCTATTCTTGGCGTATAACTGTTACCAACGTCGTCATAATGATCGAACCTCAGTCCCCCTGTGATGGTAAGGTATGCATTTGGGCGATATTCATCCTGCAAGGTTACACTGCCTATTAACCTGTTTTTCCCAACGGTTATGAAATTTTCTTCGCCCTTAAAACGTTGAAAATCCGGAATTGGTTTAAACGTGACAGGATTGACATTGGCGCCAAACCAGGCATCTTTTATTTCAACAAAATCGACCGAAGATCCGATTAGGAAATTATGCTTTCTGAGAGAGCCGAAGGATATCGTTATCCCGGAATAAAATCTGCTTTCTTTATAAAAAGCGCTATTGATCACTCCATCGGGAAAACCGGGAA
>JADFON010000068.1 GCA_022562855.1 Candidatus Zhuqueibacterota bacterium
AAGTGACATCCCGGACTGGCGGGAATTCCATAAGATATATCTTGCGCTGGTCAAGAAATGGAGGAATATACGACGCCCGCGCAATAAACTCCGTCTGGTCTGTGTGCAGTCTTTCAAATGACGAATTCGGTGTTATTTCATCATCTGCCGTAAATCCGATCCTGTTGCGCCAGGGACCGAAGAACGGTTCGGATTCGTATTGTATGATTTTATCAACAACACCCTGCGCCATTTCCAACGATTGTACGGGAAGCCTTCCGATAGCAATATCGATAAATTTATCGTTTCCGCTCACAATTCCAAAAAAATCGTCTTTTACCCGGGTCGCCAATGCGTTAACATTGTTGATTTGAAAAGAAGGAACCCACATTGGCGCTGAATCAGGTCTGACTCTTAGATAATCGAAGTGACCGTCACCAAACAGCAACAAATATTGTAATGGATTGTTTTGGTTATCTCTCCAGTTTTCGAAGGCGAATTTTACAAAATCGCGGATCGCAACGGGGTCCTGAAGACCAGCAGAAAAATTATCGTAAATATCCTGAACGGTAACAACCTCCGTCGCAAGATTATCATGAGTCTGCCGAAAATCCTTTAAATTGCCGGCAGCGCTGACAAACTCTTCCGGGGATATGATAACCATGTCTATCGCCAGGTCGGTAACTATCAAGTTTTTAACCGGTTTTGGTAAAATAGCCGTTACACTTTTATAATGATTCCTTCGTACGACATAAAATTGTTGTTTTCCTTCACTGAGATCATCTGAAAAAAGAGCGGTTGAATCCGCCGGATCATACGTAAAATTCAACATGTGCACATTTTCAATATCGGTTATGTTGTAAATATCTAAACTGTCATCGGGAATATTCTGAAGTTCAAATGATAACGTTCCAGCAATGTCGGGAGCAAAAAATTTCAAGAATCCGTCTACGGGTACGAGGCTTCTGACGTATTCGAATTTGTACCAATCTATATATGTCAGGCGATTGGAAGATTGCGTTGTGTTAGTTATACGAAAGGCGACATCTCCATTGACCTCAGTGGTGTCGGAATGAATAATTACTCTTTCATTGAAACCTGATAACGTGGAGATCCGGGGCAGTCCGTTATTAATCTCAAGGCTCAAAAACTGTGTTGCTCTCGTTACAGAACTAACTAAAACACTCAAATCAACTATTGATCCGGGTTTATATCCGGGCAGTTGAGCGGCATAATCAATTGAATTTCCTGCAGACAAAATATCCATAAACCAGTTATTACCCGATTCATGCATTTTGTGCCGTTCGGTTTCCAGGAATACGATAGCGCCCGCCGAATCTACCGGGGACTGCGTAGTCTCAAAGGACTTAGCTTCCATTCGCTTTCCCTGGTCTCCGCCAAATGTAAACCAATATATATTCTCGCGGCTGTAAACACTTTGAAAATGACGCCAGTCGTCCTTGCCCGCATCCCATTCCCAACCCTTAGTGTCTCTACCGTAAAACAAAATATAATCCTCGACATCGAAAGCGCCGTCTTCTTCACCTGTCACCCTGATCGCATTTTCCAGCAATCCATCAGGACGGGGCGCGATTATGTTTTCCGGGAGTTCCCTTCCGCCGTTGTTATAGATCTTTATCGTACGCGGGTCGAGACTTTCCGGTATTATTCCGTTTACCACCAGGTCCTCGTAAGTGATCCGGTAAATTCCCTCTTCACTGACCGGGATAGTAAACCATAAACCGCTGAGAAACGGACTCGATTTCTTGCTTAACACCGGTTTGGCGGATTTTCTCCATTTTTTGCCCGACTCGTAGTTTACAATTATATTTTCATAATACGGATCGAATTCCGAATCGGCTACTCCTGTCGAGACGCCGGGTCTGACGGCAGGCGCTACTTCCTGGGTTACCGGTGTTGAGTTGAACGCTACATGCACCACCATTCTCGACGAAATGCGCGCCTCATGCCGGACCGGATTATACTGAACCGGGTTGAAGGTAACCTGTATTACACGCTGAAGCCTGATATAACCCGGATCAGAACCGGTAAACTCTTCACCAGGATACAATCGGTTACCAAACGCCTGCGTACCGGGCACGGCTGTACCGGGGGTGTTGACCGCTGTTATATCCGTGTAGGTTTGATAGTTGTTTTCAACCATGTCTATTACCGGGTCGGCGTTTTCGGGAATCGCTATCAAAACTTGCCTCTGCGGGATGAGCGGTTCTCCCGGACCCGCTTCGTATATAGTATTTTCAGTTGCGAATTCGGTATAGATTACATTTTGCATTGTCTGGGTTTTCTGCACAATTACCGGTGTATAAATGATCGTTATCCCGGCAGTTCCATTCTCGATAATGGATATTTCTCCTTTTATCTGTGCCCGTACCGGCAAACTACTTATCAATACTGATGCAACAAACAGCGTTACGCAGATAGACTGCTCAATTCGGATACCCATTTTTTGCTTATTTGCTTCTTTGAGTGACTGTTTCCAATAATTCACAAATAAAAAAGGCGTCAAAGTAATACCTCGACGCCTGCATTTATAAAACTTTACAGGAAAAACAAACCGGAATACGTCCGCAAAGGTACTTACTGATTCAAATACTTAAAAATGTATTTTATATAAAAACCTTTAACGAACTGCTATAGGCTGCCTTCCTTTGTGAATATATTCTATAATAACTTGGTAAATGATAACTATATTATACTATAATGTCAAGCTAATAATTCAATGTGTGATTTGCATCTTATTAAACATTAATTTTATTGTACGTGTTCCTCGAAACTAAAAAATTCAAGAGTTCGATCATCGTATACTTATTTTTTTGATAACGGTACAAAAAAACTCATGAGCCAGATATCGAGATCGCCTTCGCGTGTCGATGCGAATATAATCCCGGTGTCGGTACCGAGAAAAGTTGGTCCCGTATCGAATCTTTCATTGAGCGACACCTGGACCGGGGGTATCGTCCGGGGAACGCCGGCAGCAAACTCACGCATCCACAAGTCCCAGTTACCGGACCGCTTTGAAGTATAGACAAGGAAATTTCCCGAAGGAGACCAAGCCGGCATATCGTTTTCGGATGGCGTTTCCGTTACAACGGTAACCTGTCCGCTTGCAATAACTACCGTTCTTATCTCGCTTTGATTTGGTCCAATCCTCGAGACATATGCTATCTGTTGACCGTCCGGTGACCAGCGGGGTCTGAAATCGTCCGAAAGATCAGTCGTTATTTGTGTTGCCTCTCCGCCCGAAACGGGGATGATCCAGATATCGAGATTTCCCGAACGGTTCGAGGCAAACGCAACCTGTAACCCATCGGGACTAAAATCGGGCATTGCGTCTTCGGATTCATTTGTGGTGAGCAGGGTGACGTTTCCACCTGTGTTGCTCATCAGCCAGATATCCTGGTTGCCAAGTGAATCAGACGCATAGGCTATTGTACTGCCGGTGGAATTCCAGACCGGCGCTGTCTCTTCTTTCATGCTGACGGTCAACTGCGTTAGACCCGACCCGTTTTGGGCGATTCTCCAGATATCCTTACTTCCTCCTGCATCGGAAACATAAACGACCGCGTCGAGTTCCGGAGAATAATTCGGTTCACTGTCATATCCCTGCCGTTCCACTATAATCGTTACCGCACCAAGCTCCTCGATTGGGGGAACCTCCGTCTCGGAGCCGGTCGTGATCTCGTCATCTCCGCTCAAAAGACCAAAAATAGCCGGACCGAGAATGTCGAGCCTGCCGCAGGATAACCCGTTCAATATGATAAACGACGCCGCTATAAACGGTATTTTTCTTAATAACTGCATCATATTTAATCTAAAAATAAATTGACAGTATTACGCTTAATCTTATTATCGGTCAATCAGGAGATTTTGTGTACTTTTTTCTTTCACAAATTCTTTACCTCATCGTCTGATCACCGCTACCTTTTGAGTGCCGCTTCCGGCTCCGCTTACTCCGGCTGTGATAAAATAAATACCTGACGGCACCAGTCTCTGCTCATCGTCCCTGCCGTCCCAGAACGCCTGTGTGCCTGCCACCTCACCGCTTTCCGGGGTGAGTTTCCGCACAATATTACCGGAAAGAGACGAGATCAGAACAGTACTGTTAATTTTAATGTTATCAATGGTCAGTCTTCCTCCGGATCCGCCAATAATAAACGGGTTTGGGTACACGATAATTGCATCGAAGGTTTCCGGGGGTGTTTTAAAGGGGGTCATAATTTTCGAAAGACCCTTTCCTGTTCCTATATAGGCGTCACCGTTATTCTCGTCAAATGTTATACTGATAATAAAATTATCAACAATGTCGCTGTTATCGGTGGTATAATGGGTCCATGTCAGGTTATCGGATGCAAGCATACTCACACCGTTACGTGTTCCGAACCACTTGTTGTTTGCGGGGTCTACGGTAACCACTGTTATAAAATCACCGATAGCGCCCCGAATACTTTGAATCGGAAGTCCGTCTATAAAATAATTTATTCCTTCTTCTGTACCAATCCACATTCCGATTTCCCTGTCGGCAGCCAATGCGGTTATCCTGTTGCTGTTTAGATCGTCCGTGGTCGTAAAATGTGCCCAGGTATCGTCCGATTTGTTACCGGCAGTACCGCCAAAATCAAGCCTGTCAACGCCGCTGTTTTCAGTTGCGATCCACAGCCTTCCTAATAAATCAAATGCAATATCGCTCACGGCTGTATTTGTCAATCCATCGGATAAAGAAAAGTAATTCCATTCATTTTGGGGGCTTACTACAGCGATGGCGTTACCGTTGTCAACAAATTTATTGACAATCCACATATAACCGTCGTCTCCGCGAATAATCTTATTCACGATGACAAACTCCGCAGTTTTTGCACCTCCAAGCCGTCCGTCTGTCGTGTCAATTAATGTAACGACAAGGTCGCCGGAAGAATCGTCTAATATCATCAATCCCTCTCCCGGTGTTCCAACCCAGATTCTCCCGGACGGACCGGTTGCAACCCCTGTTGTATTATTTGAAACAAGACCATCGGCAATAGTAAAATGTGTCCACTCGGAACCGTCAAATTTATAGATCCCATTGTTCGATGCCTGACCGGTGGCAAACCATACATTACCGGCATTATCAAAAGTCATCTCTTCAAACGTGTTGCCTCCGGGACCGGGTGGAAATACATTTAACCACCTTTGCCGGGGTTCGTCATATACAAATAGCCCTTCTTTTTGATGACCAGCCCAGACCAGGCTATTTTCATCACGGACCACAGTATTTACATTACTCAATCTCTGCGTAAGTTCCAACCATGATGCAGCGGAAACCTGTCGAAATACCCCGATATTTGTCGCCGCGTGGATCACCCCGTCCAGGTTTTCCAGACGGTTAACCTGTATACCTCCCAATCCTTCGCCGGATACATTCCCATTCACAATAGCGGCGACCCCGTTTTTGGTCCCGGCATATATAACTCCGCCATTTTCGGTAAAATCGAAAACATCATTTGAGGGAAGCCCGTCTGCCGTCGTGAAATTCTCCCAGAACTGGGGGTCCTGCAGGTTTGGCGATGAGAGTTCAACGGACGCAACACCCCGTTCGGTGGCTGCCCAGATCCGGTCGTTCGCAATAAACAGTCTTCTCACAGGCGTATTTGTCACAAAACTACCGAGATTACGAAACGTAGCCCTGATCTCTTCTTTAGAGATCAAAAATTCGCTGATTCCGAAATCTAATGCGAGATAAAGTACGTCGCCGAGAATTGCAATATCGTTAATTCGGATAGGGTCAGGGTCGATCTGGACCCTTCTGATCGAAATGTCATCCAGCTTTACCACATTCAACGACCCGTCGTCCATGCCAATCCACAACTGATTTTGTGAATCGACCACAAACGAGGAAGGATTATTAGATGACAGTCCGGATGTGTTGTTCAGTATGCTGAACGTGTTTAATGAAATATCGTAGGCAAACACACCGCCCCCGGTAGCCGCCCATATATCGCCGGAATTTACAAGCAGATCGCGTATTTCACCCTGATAGGTGAATGATCTCCAGGTTACCTGCTGGGAATAAAGCGTTTTGAAATTTATGATAAAGAAGGAAAAAAATAATAGTGCGGTATAGACTATTCTTTTATAACTGTTTGGAGGCATTGGTGCTGCTTTTCTACCGGAATTAAAAAGCCGGAAACGGTATGGGTATGATTAATAGTTCGGAATTAGGTTTTCTCAATCCATATCCCCATTTGACCAAACTTGTCAATTCGCTTTTCGATACGTTCCTCGGGGGACATTTTCTCAAGAATATTGAGTTCCCTGAGAATCACGGATTTGACTTCCTCTGCAGCCAGGTCGTAGTTTCTGTGTGCTCCGCCTACCGGCTCTTTGATAATCCCGTCCACTACGCCAAGCTCAATTACATCGGAGGCTGTTACTTTGAGAGAATCCGCCATAGCGGGAGCTTTTGTCGGATCCCGCAGTAAAATCGACGCGCAGCCTTCCGGCGAAATTACAGAGTATATGGCATTTTCGAGCATGAGCACCCTATCGCCGATAGCCAACGCCAACGCCCCGCCGCTGCCTCCTTCACCGATCACGATACAAATCACCGGCACAGGCAGAGTGGACATCTCGAAAAGATTGACGGCGATCGCCTCTGCGACGCCCCGCTCTTCCGACCCCTTACCGGGGAACGCGCCGGGTGTGTCGATAAGCGTCACAATCGGTTTATTAAACTTTGCCGCAAGCTTCATCAACCGCAGGGCTTTCCGGTATCCTTCCGGGTTCGGCATCCCAAAGTTGCGGTAGAGATTGCTCTTTGTGCCCCTTCCTTTCTGATGACCGATCAACATTATGTTGTGCGTTACACCCTTTTCGGTATCTTCGATGGTCGCCAGACCGCCGACAATCGCTTTGTCATCGGCAAACAGCCTGTCGCCGTGAATCTCAATAAACTTAGAGCACATTCTCTTTGCATAATCAAGCGTATAGGGACGTTCGGGGTGACGCGCAAGCTGGACTCTCTGCCACCGGGATAAATTCGAATAAACATCCTTTTTTAATTTTTCGCACCGTTTTTCGAGCTTGAGAATCTCATCGGTCATATCGATCTCTTCCGAAACGGCATACTCCCGCATCTCGTCGATCTTTTTCTCCAACTCAACAATGGGCTTTTCGAATTCAAGAATGTGAATCATGTACGTAACCCCGGGGTAATCCGGTTACCTGCGGTATGAGGTTGATTGGTTTATCGATATTTAAGGCGTATAATATACAATATAATTAATCATATTGCAATATTTTAGCAATTTTACTAATTAACACCATGAATTGAACCCTTTTCAATTTAATTTTGTTTCGCGCTGGCGAAGCTGTTCTTTCCCGTTAAGGACTGCTCTGCGCAGCGCCTTCGTTTATTCAACTCAGTAGACGTGCCGCGTATTGGTGGCTGCGCCAAAGAACACCTCAACGAGCATCAATTTGTAGAATTTTAGCTAAAATATTTCGACATTTTCAGAATTATTTCGTGCTCTTTTCGGTAATTTTGGATTTTTTTGTTAATTATTCCATTGATTTTTATGAAATAATTGCTTATTAATTACATACTAAGTTGATAGGTTAATACCGATATGGAAATCTGGTTGCCTTAATTATAGGCAAGATAACATTCGAAATTGTATCAGTCAATTTCTCATGTAGAAGATATTCGATAATGAATGTGAGATATTTAATAATCATCGAAGAAATCAAACAGCTTATCGACAGCGATGTAAAAAACAACAATTATGTTACTAATTTTGTCGATAATTATGGTATCCGGAAAAGAATACTTAGCGATTTGTTCCGGCTTGAATATGGTTATGGTATAAAAGAATACATAGGGACGGTCAGAATTGAATGCTTGCGTAAAATGATCAAGAACTCAGACAATAACGTATCAATAGTATCCTTTACATTTGCTGTCGAGCTTGGTTATAAAGATTCCTCCGGGTTGCATAAACTCCTTGATCGCAAGCTGAAACTGAGTCTTGAAGAGTTCGTTGAATTAGTCAATTCCGAAAAAGGCTGATATGAATAATTGCACTTTTGTCCTCTCAAATGTCAACCAATTTGTCCTCCCGTTTGTCATCTCAAATGTCATCTTGACAATTCAAAGTAGTATACTTATT
>JADFON010000069.1 GCA_022562855.1 Candidatus Zhuqueibacterota bacterium
CATCTAAAGGTATATAGTCTTACGAAATTGCCTCTCCATGGGATTCAGATTGAAGCCAAGTATCGTTTGATGAGATAATGGTCAGTACCAGGAGAAACATACCCACCGATACGGCGATATCGGCAACGTTGAAAATGGGCCATCTGGTGAGGTTGACTGAAGGCGTGCTGAATAAAAAGAGATCAAACGACCGGAATTGTATATCGGGAACATTCATATCCATAAAATCCACAACACTGCCATTCATAAACCGGTCATAGAGATTTCCGACGGCGCCTCCAAAGATTACGGCAAGTGAAAATCGCGGCAAAAGTCTCTCCTTACGGAATTTGAAAATGTAATACAATATTGCCCCTGCGGCAACTATACTCAAAAGATTAAAGAAAATCTTGTTCGGAATAGCGATTCCGAATGCCATTCCGTCGTTTTTGATAAAGGTCAGTTGGAAAAAGTTTCCGAATACACGGATAGACTCACCAAGAGACAAATTGACTTTTACAAGCCATTTAGTCAACTGGTCGACAAAGAACACGGCGCCCGAAATTAAAAATATTTTCATAACTATAACGCCTTTTTTTTCTCTGTTTTACAATCAACGCACATTGTTGCGATAGGGACAGCTTCCAGGCGTTCCCTGTCAATCAGTTTTTGGCATTTCACGCATATGCCGAATGTCCCTTCGTCAAGACGTTTCAAAGCTAATTCCAGTCTTTCAAAGTACTGGCTTTCGCGGGAAGCAAATAGAAAAGCCTTTTCCCGTTCCTGCGAATCGGTACCCTGGTCTGCCATATGAAAAGAGTAAGAAGAATGGTCGCCGGTCGCGTCTTTTACTGTCGTATTCATTGCGTTTTCACGCAGATAACCAAGTTTGTCCAACAGGTTCTCCTTCTCTTTTGCTATCAGCGTTTTGAAGAATTCCACGTCTTTTTTATTCATTTTTACTCCCGTTTCATTAAAATGATTCAAAAATAATCATTCGTATGAATGTTATAAAATCATTTTCTGTAGGAATTTCAATAATCCTCTCAAGCAAGTTCACTGTTTGACGAAAAAACGGAGATTGAAAAAGAAATCATTTATTAATACGTTCAATACCGATTCTTGCGGAACCGGATTCAAATTCGAACGTCTGTTCAAATTCTCCCGGGTCAAATTCAGTCGATATTTCCGATGTAAGTGTCTCGCTTGTAATATACTCTTCTTCCTGTTTAATTAAATCATTTATATCGTTTGAGGCTTCGAGATATATCCTTATCCGGTCAACGATTTCGAAGTTTGCCTCTTTACGCATATTCTGTACCCGGTTAACAAATTCCCTGGCAAACCCTTCGCGTAACAGGTCAGGCGTCAGTTTTGTATCAATCCCGACCGTAAGACCGTTATCTTCTGCAATAAGGAGGTTCGGTCGATCTTCGGATACAATTTCCAAATCACCTTCGTTTAATATATATGACTTCCCGTTAACCCGGATCGTTAATTGATTTTTCTCCTCAAATTCAGCAAGGTCATCTTCCGAAAGGTTTGCGATAATCTCCTTTGCGGGTTGAATGTCCTTTCCAAGTTTTGGCCCTAACAATTTGAAATTAGGTTTTGCCACTTTTAGCACAAGTGAAGAATTGTCGGGAACAAAGGAAATTTGCTTAATATTGACTTCACCTTTTATAAATGCTATCCCGTTTTCAATCTGCGATTTCTGTGTTTCGTCACGTGGTACAACAATAATCCCCGCAAGCGGCTGCCGTATCTTGATGCTTGCCTTATTTCTTAACGAACGTACTAAGAAACATACCCTGCGGATTTGCCTCATTCTTTTTATAAGCGAATCGTCCTTGAACTGAAACCATGGATCGCCCGTAACAGGGTATCGCTCGAGATGCACACTGGTGTCCTGCCCATTTTGGGCTTCACTGCTTTTATTAAGGTTCCTGAATATTTCTTCAGACAAAAACGGAGCGAAAGGAGCCATCAATTTGGTTACCGTTATCAGGGATTGGTATAAGGTTTGGTATGCGGCATCCTTATCAGAGCCTTTTTCACTTTTCCAGAACCTTCTCCTGTTGAGCCTGACATACCAGTTCGAAAGGTCGTCGATTACAAACTCGGAGATTGCTCTCGATGCCTTGGTGATGTCATAATTCTCCATATGCAGGTTGACGGATTCAACTAATTGTGAAAGCAAAGACAGAATCCACTTGTCGATTTCCGGTCTGTCTTCAGCAGGAATCGTGTTTTCTTCGTTATAGCTGAACTCATCAATATTTGCGTATGTAGCAAAAAACGAATAGGTGTTGACTAACGTACCAAAAAATTTCTTTATTACTTCCTTTACAAGTTCGCGGTCGAATTTTGTCGGCACCCATGGCGGGCTCCCGCTGACAAGATACCACCGGAGGGCGTCTGCCCCTTCTTTTTCAAGCACATCATTCGGGTCAACAACATTGCCCTTGGTCTTTGACATCTTTACCCCGTCTTTGTCGAGTATAAGGTCATTGGTAAGACAACTCATATATGCGGGTTTATCAAAGAGCAGGACCGAAATCGCCATCAGGGAATAAAACCAGCCCCTCGTCTGGTCGACGCCTTCACAAATAAAATCGGCAGGATAATGGATTTCAAACTTATCTTTATTTTCGAATGGATAGTGCAGTTGGGCATAAGGCATACAACCGGAATCAAACCAGCAGTCGATAACCTCGGGCGTCCGTTTCATATCACCGCCGCACTCCCTGCACTGCAAAACAACGTCGTCGATATAAGGTTTATGCAGGTCTAAATTCTCCGGCAGAGGATTACGGCTTCGTTTAGCGAGAGTCTCTATGCTGTCAACAGAATCCAGGGCGTTACACTTTTTGCAAATCCAGATATTAAGGGGCGTACCCCAGAACCTGTCACGTGATAACGACCAATCGACATTGTTCTCAAGCCAGCGGTGAAACCGTTTTTCACCGACCTCTTTTGGCACCCATTTTACCTTAGTGTTGTTGGCAAGCAGCCTGTCTTTGAATTTCGTTGTCTTTATGTACCATGACTGACGCGCATAGTAAAGAAGCGGGGTTTCGCACCGCCAGCAATGTGGATAATTATGTTCATAATCTTCGCTGTAATAGAGAATGCCGGAACTTTCCAGGTCCTTGATTATTTTTGGATCGGCGTCTTTTACATTCAAATCTTTATAGGGTGTGATTTCACTTGTAAACCTGCCTTTTTCGTCAACCGGTTGAAAGAAAGGAAGATCGAATTTTTTTCCAGCCGTAAAATCGTCTTCCCCGAATGCAGGTGCGATATGCACTATCCCTGTACCTTCTTTCGTAGAAACGAAATCACCGGAAATCACAAAAAACGCCCTTTTATCAGCTTTCTTGAAAGGAAAGATCTGCTCGTATTCCATATCAAGAAGCTCCGAACCCTTGCATGTTTTTACAATTTCGTAATTCTCTTTTATGACATCCCGCCGTTCGGAAACAAGGATATAGGTTGCATCAGCCGTTTTGGCAAATACATATTCGAGTTCCGGGTTGACTGCAAGCGCCACATTTGAGATTAACGTCCAGGGAGTTGTCGTCCAGACAAGAAAGTAAGTATCGGCAAGACCTTTTACCTTCATTTTCACGTATACAGTTGGATCGGTAACATCTTTGTATCCCAGTGAAACTTCGTGACTCGACAGCGGCGTGCCGCACCGGGGACAGTAAGGGAGTATTTTATATCCTTTATAGATAAGGTCACGTTTGAAGAAATTATCAAGAATCCACCAAACCGTTTCAACATATTCGTTCTTATATGTTATGTAAGGGTTGTCCAGATCGAGCCAGAAACCGATACGTTCGGTCAGGTAGTCCCAATCCTTTTTATACCGAAATACCGATTTTCTGCATTTTTCATTAAACTTGTCGATACCGTATTCTATGATTTTTTCCTTGCTGTCGAGTTTAAGTTCTTTTTCGACTTCGATCTCGACCGGCAGCCCGTGCGTATCCCATCCGGCTTTTCTTTCAACGCGGTAACCCTGCATAGTTTTGAACCGGCAAATAAGGTCTTTTATGGTTCTTGAAATTACATGGTGAACGCCGGGTTTCCCGTTGGCGGTCGGCGGTCCCTCATAGAATATAAATTGATTATCCTCAGGTCGTTCGTCTACAGACCGTTTGAACGTTTCGTTTTTCTTCCAGAATGAAAGAATTTCTTTTTCGAGTTCCGGATAATTGACCTGTGACGGCAGTTTTTTATACATGGTATTTGTTGATATGAAATATAATATTAAATCTATGAAAAAAAGTTCTCACGCCATGAAAATCATACTTGAATCTGTGTCCTTCAGTGTCAAAAAATTTACATCTTGATGACGAATTGTCCCCACAGGAATAATTACAATTCCTCGATAACCCTGCTTATCAATTTTGTCAGTTTCGGTTCTGCTTCGCCGGCGGTTTGTATTATTTCGCTGATATCGACCGGCTCCAGTGTTTCCGGAATGCACATATCTGTAATAACCGATAAGGCAAGGATTCGCATTCCCATATGAACCCCGGCAATGACTTCGGGCACGGTGGACATTCCTATAGCGTCCGCTCCGATCACTCGCAGCATTTTGTATTCTGCTCTCGTTTCAAGACTTGGTCCTGTCATTGATGCGTAAACGCCCTGTTTTACTTCGATGTTTTCTGAATTTGCAATCTGTTCAACCTTCTTTATTAAATCCGGATCGTACGCATTAAACATATCGGGATACCGGGGTCCGATAGAATCGTCGTTAGGTCCTATTAACGGGTTGTCGCCCAGCAGGTTAATGTGGTCGTTCAGTATCATAATATCACCGCGGTCAAAAGCCGGGTTTAACCCCCCGGAAACATTTGATATAATCAGTGTTCCGGCGCCGAGATATTTCATAACCCGGACGGGAAAAGTTATATGTTTTTGCGAATAGCCTTCATAAACGTGAAACCTGCCCTGCATTACGACTACTTTTTTTCCGCGCAGAGTTCCCAGTATAAATTTACCCGCATGGAACTCAACAGTTGAAAGCGGAAAGCCCGGAATTTCCTCATAGGGGATCTCAGCGTCTATCTCTATTTCCTTTACAAGACCTCCAAGACCGGATCCGAGAATTATCCCGGTTTCCGGCACAAGACCGCTGTGTTCACGGACAGCCTTTACTGCTTTTTCTATCGATTCACGAAATTCCGGCATTCGGCGGTTCCGCTTTTGTCTTAGATTCTAATACAATTTTTTGGTGATGGTAATAGCGTGTATTCAACTAACCGGACCGCTGTCCGGTTTATCTTTTGAATCTTGTTCTTCTTCGTCGATAATTTTATCGATCATATTAAAACCGTCGTGTATCTGGGAAACCGGATTATCACTTTCAGTTTGAGTTTCCGGATTGGGTATTGTCTGTTTCACCGGAGTATCAGACTTGTCCCGGAACGAGATATCTTCCTTGCTTTCTAAAGGCGTAGAATCATCAGACGCTAAAGACAGTTCGGGTTCATCGTCATTTTTTATTGCTGTTCTAACCTCGTCGCTTGAATCGCCGGCTGTTTTTTCATCCCCCGGTTTTTCGTTCATATGAGAGGCGGCTTCTTCGGAATCATTCGATTCAATCTCATCGAGTTCAAGCACACGTACCCATTCTTTCAACCTCCGGACAAACGATTCTCTTTGCTTCTTCAACATGCCGATTTCGTCTCGAAGCTGGTTTGCTTCCCTGTGTGCGTCTTCGATTATTTTTTGCGCTTTCGATTCAGCTTCCCGCAGTATTGTTTCAGCTTCACGTTTTGACGCTTCCAAAGACTGAGTGGAAGTCCGCTTTGCCTCGACTAAGGTTTCCTGCAAGGATCCTTCAACTTCTTTATACTTCTCAAGCTCTGTCCCGTATTTGGTAACCTTTTCCTGTAGATCGTTTTTAGTTCGTAGTAGTAGTTCAAATTCATCCGAGACCATTTCAAGGAATGTTTCTACCTCGACCGTGTCAAACCCCCTGATCACTTTTTTAAATTCTTGTTTTTGGATCTCTCTCGGTGTGAACTTAAGCATAATATTCACCTTGATTGTTTTTTAATAAAAGCAATTTATCTTGATTCCTAATGATGTGGATCATAAGGTATTCGTTCACCGAATATTGCCCTTCCAACCCGGACCATAGTGGAACCTTCTTCTATTGCCGTCTCGAAGTCATTGGTCATTCCCATCGATAATTCGGTAAGCGGATTGTCAAATATATTTGTCCTGTTTGCCTCTTTCAGTATGTCGCGGACAGCACGGAAATAACTCCTCAGTCTTTCAATATCGTCTGTCAAAGGAGGAATCGTCATCAGTCCAAGACATTTCAACTTTGCAAACGTTCTGACCTCTTTTAATAAGCCAAGAGTCTCATCCGGCATGACGCCTGACTTTGCCTTTTCCTCACCGATATTTACTTCTACAAGAAAATCAATTGTACGAGAAGCCCTTTTGTCGATTTCCGCAGCAAGGCTGACGCTGTCAACCGAATGAATCGTATCGAATATCTTCAGCGCAGTTTTCACTTTGTTGCGCTGCAGATGACCGATCATATGCCATACGGCTCGCTCACGAACATCGTCGAACTTTGCCGCAGCCTCCTGGATACGGTTTTCCCCTATATCATTTATTCCATTTCGTATAGCTTCGTCAACAGTTTCAGCCGGATGAGTTTTTGAAACTGCGATGAGTTTAACGTTATCTGCACTTCGTCCCGACCTCTGTGCAGCACGCGTTATCCGTTCCAGGATAACACGAATATTCTCTCCAATATCCATGAGCGTTATTATACATATAAACTTAAAATATACGTCTTATTCAAATAAAAAACAATATAATAAGACTTTATTGTTAGGTGAATTTTTTTAATATTCTGGTATTTGATGGCTGGAATTGAAATAATTCTTGTTTTTAGGGTAACGTTTCCCGGTAACAGTGGTTATATTTAGAGAGAGCGTTGCATAATTAGTTAAAATAGTTATAGTCAAAATTATTCAAAATTCGTACCTTAATCGAACCACGAACAATGGAGGTACGATGTACAAACGGGAGCGTTCTCAGCTTAGTTTTCATGATATGATCTATGATAGAGTTATCCGCAAGAGTCATTTTTTATATAAGCTCGAAAGTGTTATTGATTGGCATCGTTTTGAGCGGTATTTTGACCGGTTGTACCCGTCTTCTGTGGGCAGACCTGCATACAATCCGGTTATGATGTTTAAAGCTTTGGTTCTTCAGTTTTTGTATGATCTATCCGATCGTCAATTGGAAGATAACTTGAATGACCGCCTGTCCTTTCGTTATTTTTTGGGCATTGACCCGTCCGATGCGGTTCCTGATCATACGGTTTATTGCCGTTTCAGAGACCGTCTCGGCGCCGAAACGATTGCCGAATTGTTCAACGAAGTTGTTTCACAGGCACGGTCGAAGCGGCTGGTAAAAGACCGTCTCTGTATCGTTGATGCAACGCATGTCGAGGCAAAAGTGAACACCTACCGTATGAATGGAGAGCGTGATGATGATGCTCCCGGAAGCCCTCCCAGCCGCATAGATCCTGATGCGCGTCACGGATATAAATCAAAGAACAAGCCGTTCTTCGGCTATAAAGTCGGCATCGGTATCGATAAGGATACCAACATAGTCACCACTGTTACAGCGACACCCGGCAACGAGCACGACAGTACCCACTTTCCGGATGTTGCCGACCCGCATGCAAAGACGGTAACCGCCGATAAAGGCTATGACAGCCCGGACAACTTTGCACTCATCAAAGATCGTAAACAAAAAGCCGCGATCATGGTCAAACGTAGAAGGGGTAAACAGCGAGGTCATATCAAGGCACGCTACCCCACCCAGAAAGCATATCAGCATTACTACCGTCTGAAACAATTCCGCTCATATATCGAAAAAATCTTTGCCACTGCCAAACAGTGGTACGGACTCGGTAGAGCACGTTACCTCGGTCTGGCGAAAATGAAACTACAAGCAGCCATGACGATGATGGCTATGAACTTAAAACGTATGGTGTTATTGGATAAATCCGTCCAAACATGAAAACAGAGGGAAACTATCCCCCAAAATAGGTCAACTTACGTGAAAATGAACCAAAATTACG
>JADFON010000070.1 GCA_022562855.1 Candidatus Zhuqueibacterota bacterium
GATAAATACATCAGAAATTACACTGAAACAGGAAATGCAAAAATAATCGGTATACGGCGCGAACTATTCGCTAAGCGAAAGGACGGAACAATATTCCCCATTGATTTAGCCATTTCCGAAATAATATTAGATAATAAGAAAATGTACACCGGCATACTCCGCGACATTAGCAAACAAAAGGCGGCGGAAGAAAAACAAATTGAACTTATGGAGGATTTGACGGTTGTCAACAAAGACCTGAAAGATTTCGCCTACATTGTATCTCATGACCTGAAAGCTCCTCTGCGTGCGATAAAATCATTATCAGATTGGTTGTATGCCGATAACAAGGATAAGCTAGGAGAAGAAGGTAAAGAGCAAATCGAGCTCATTAGCGGTCGTGTTATGAGAATGGAAAAATTGATTGAAGGGATACTGAAATATTCCCGGGCTGGAAATATCGGAGGGGGAAAAGAAAAAATAGACATAGATGAGGTAATTGAAGATGCCAAAGTTTCAATCGGTCTTCCGGATAATGTAAAGATCTCCGTGAAGTCGAAAATGCCTGTAATAATGTACCCTCAAACTCAGATTTTTCAAATTTTACTAAATCTGATGAGTAATGCGGTAAAATTTATGGATAAAGAAATAGGAGAGATTGAAATAGACTGCACTGAGGAGAACGGCTATTGGAAGTTCTCTTTAGCAGATAACGGACCAGGAATAGAAGAAAAATATTACGACAAAATATTCCAGGTTTTTCAAACACTCAAGGCAAGAGATGAGTTTGAAAGTACGGGAATAGGGCTTGCAGTGGTCAAAAAAATCGTTGAAGGCAACGGCGGTAAAGTATGGGTCGATTCAAAAATCGGGATCGGGAGTACATTTTACTTTACTGTGGGAAAATAGGAAAAATTTCATTATAACGAGATAATTCCAAGTGAGGGAAAAAAAAGTATGGAAAATACATTAATCAATGGTAAATCCCCGATTCTACTTGTGGAGGATGATCATGTCGACGCCATGACTGTTATGCGGGCGGCAAAAGAGATAAATCTGAAAAACAAGCTGGAATTAAGGGCTAATGGTGAAGAAGCGCTTGAATACCTGAAAGATGAAAATAACGAAAAACCCTGCCTGATCCTGCTTGATTTAAATATGCCGAGAATGAACGGAAAGGAATTTCTGGACATAATAAAGAAAGATACTGACTTGAAAAGCATTCCTGTAGTGGTTTTGACTACTTCAAATGAAATAGACGACAAAAAAACGTGTTTCGATCATTCGGTTGCAGGTTATATGATCAAACCGGTTGATTTTGGCGATTTTATAAAGGTCATGAAATCGATAAAGGACTATTGGTCGACAAGCAGATTTCCTGAGTAAGTGAAAATACTTTTCTATGGGAAATGAGTTAGCAGCCCCGGGAACTAAATATAATTATGCCAAAAATGAATAAAATGAAAATTCTCCATATTGAAGACGATAAAGTCGATCGAATGGCATTCGAAAAGTTTGTCAAAAAAGGAAATCTTCGATACGATCTAACAATATCCGTTTCTGTTGAGGAAGCCAGAAAGGCTTTGAAAAACAACGAATTTGACATCGTTTTGTCGGATTACCAGCTTGGTGACGGAACCGTCATGGATATTATGGATTTAACTAATAAGACTCCTGTAATAATTGTCACAGGAGAGGGCGATGAAAAAATAGCGGTTAAAGCATTGAAGGAAGGCGCCAGCGACTATCTTGTCAAAGACGCTGAAAGTAAGTATCTTAATATTCTCCCCATCACAATAGAAAACGCCTTAATTAAAAAGAAAGCAGAAGAAAAACATATTCAATCGGAAAAACTGGAAGCGATCATTGAGTTCGCCTGCGCTGCATGCCACGAATTGAGCCAACCGCTGACGATTATATCCTGTTATTCAAACCTCTTACAGGGAAAAGACACTACCGATGAATCGCTAAAGAAAACACTGGCAATAATCCAGGAACAGGTGGAGCGGATGGCAAAAGTGATCCACAAATTTCAAAACATAAATCAATATAAAACAAAGAAATATATTGACAGGAGAATTGTTGACATTGATAAATCATCAGGCGCAGAAGATTAACAAATCGATTTAATGCCGGATTTAATTTGTGTACTTATTGAATTTATGTAAAAGTACTGAAAAGTTAAAAAAAAATTTCTGATGGAGAAAAGGCCGGGATTATGGATGGAAAAAATATAAAAGTATTGATGATAGAGGATGACATAGTTGACCGTAAAGCGTTTCAGCTATTTGTAAAAAAAGAACATCTCCAATATCGTTATATGATTGCAGGTTCTGTGACAGAAGCGAAAAAAATACTCCGGGATAATGACTTTGATATTATTGTCGCTGATTTCTTTTTGAGTGACGGCGATGCTCTTGAAATTCTGGATTTTGTAACCTCAACACCGGTAATTATAGTTACAGGCGCCGGGGATGAAGAAACCGCTGTAAATGCTATGAATAGAGGAGCTTACGATTACCTTATAAAGGACAGCGACAACCAATATTTGAATGCGTTGGCGGTTCGGATTGACAACGCGATCATGCACAAAAAAACTGAAGAAATGCTTCGAATCTCAGAAGAGCGTTTGAAAGTATTATTCTCATCGATGCAGGACTTAATATTCGTCGTGGATCTTGAAGAAAGAATAACCGAATATCATCAACCTGATTCAATACCGTTTCTAAAGAAGCCGAAAGAACAAATTCTCGGTAAAAAATACGACTCCTTTCTACCGCCGGATGTTGCAATAAAACTTTCGAAAGCAATTAGAGTGCTCAAAAAAACGGGAAAATTACAAAATATTGAGTTCCCGCTCGAGATAAACGGCAAGGAAAACTGGTTCTCTGCCAACGTGAGCATAATGCGTGACCCGAAAGGAAACCCGGAATCCTTTCTGGTGGAGGTCCGGGATATTACCGAAAATAAAATGAATGCGGAAATCTTATCGGAAACTCAACAACGTTTTAGATTAGCGGTCGAAGGCTCAAGAGATGGACTTTGGTACTGGCACCTAAAAGATGACGATAAACATTGGTGGGCGCCTCGTTTTTACGAAATTTTGGGCTATGAACCAAACGAGTTTAAATCAACGGTACAGGATTTTACAGATTCTCTTCATCCTGATGATAAAGAACGGGCATGGCAGGCAGTGCAAGCTGCCCTGAAGGACGATGCGCCTTATGATATAAAAATTAGATTGAGAAAAAAATCAGGAGATTATGTTTGGGTTCGATCTAGAGCGCTGGTTGAAAGAGATGAAAACGGCAAAGCTATATCTTTGCAAGGGTCAATTCAAGACCTCACTGAAGATATCAGGCAAAGTGAACTGCTGAAAGAAAGCGAAGAACGGTACCACGATCTTTTTGAGAATGCTTCCGATCTTATTCAAAGCGTTTCAATGGATGGAAAATTTTTGTTTGTAAATAAAGCTTGGAAAGATACTCTCGGTTATTCGGATAAGGAAATTTCGAATCTTACTTTTCTGGATGTAATTCATGAAGACGACAGGCAGCACTGCCGGCAAGTTTTTCAAAGTCTAAAGAACGGGAAAGAAAATGTCGATATTGAAGTTTCAATTGTCGGCAAATCAGGCAGGAAAATTATTGTTGAAGGTAAAATAAACACCAAATTCAAGGACGGAAAACCATTCGCTACAAGAGGAATTTTCCGTGATATTACCGAACGCAAAAGAGCAGAAAAAACGCTTGACACCATAATACAGGTCACATCTTCCAAAGTCGGGGAAGAATTTCTGGAGACGCTTGTATCGACGCTTGCCACATCGCTCCGTGTCAAGTATGTCTTTATCACAGAAGCAAAATCCGGCGATAAATTTGCCGGTAAGACCGTTGTATATTGGAAACGGGGAAAAATCGAAAAAAATTTCGAATACGATTATAGCGGGACTCCATGTGGAAGAGTAATGGAAGCCGGCGTAGCCTTCTACCCGGTTGATGCGGATAAAAAATTTCCCGATGACTTGATGATGAAAAAGGAAGGCATAAAAAGCTACATGGCAATAGCTTTTTCAGATTCTTCGGGTCAGCTCAAGGGTCATATGGGAATAATGGATACAAAGCCGATGGAAAGAAGCAGTCTGGCTGAATCGATGCTCAAAGCTTTTACGGCGCGCGCAGGTATAGAACTTGAGCGAAAACACGCGGAAGAAGCGCTTCGGGAAAACCAGGAAAGATTGACCGGATTTATGGAATCTGCTACCGATATGTTTACCCTGTTTGACCAAAATCTGAACCTTGTGGAAGTAAATAAAGCTGCATGTAAAATCTTGAAAAGAAAGAAAAAAGACCTCATTGGCAAAAACATTTTAGAATTAATCCCTGGCATAAAAGATTCCGGCAGATACGAGAAATATCTAAAAGTCCTGGAAACCGGTAAACCATTCTTCGCGGATGATTTCTTGTCTCATCCTCAATTGGGGAACAGATTTTTATCCTTAAAAGTGTTTAAAGTCGGAGAAGGATTAGGATTTATCATTACAGATATAACAAGACTTAAAGAGACCGTTAATGCGCTGAAGGAAAGCAAAGAACGGATTCATTCAATAGTCGATAATGTTGTCGACGCGATCATCACAATTGACGAGAATGGAATTATAGAGTCTGTCAACAAAGCTACAAGAAAATTATTTGGTTACAAAAGAAGTGAGTTAATCGGAAATAATGTAAAAACGTTAATGCCTGAAAAATACCAGGAAAAGAATGATTCTTCCATAAAGAGTTATTTTAGCGGGAAAGAATCGCGGGTTATAGGGAAAACAATAGAGTTATCCGGCAGGAAAAAGAATGGTTCGTTTTTTCCGATCGATCTGGCGATTAATGAAATGTGGATTGACGATAAGAGAATGTTCACCGGGATCATTAGAGATATTACAGAACGAAAAGATGCCCAAAATCAGATAGAGAGTAAGAATGAAAAATTAAGCCAATTGATCGAAGAACTGCGGTCAATTGACAAACTGAAAAGCAACTTTGTCTCGACAGTGTCGCATGAATTAAGAACGCCTTTGACATCCATAAAAGCCTCGATAGGTTTGGTTTTGGCTGAGTCGGTCGGCGAAATAGACAAAGAAGCAAAGCAGTTTCTCAAAATATGCTATTCGAATACAGACCGGCTGATACGATTGATAAACGATTTACTCGACCTCTCCAAACTCGAAGAAAAAACTATTGAATTGAGCAAACGGGAATTTGATATGAGCGGTCTGGTAGAAGAGGTGATCTGGGGTCTTAATTCGGTTGCGGACTATCATTCGGTTTCGGTGGTTAACAAGGTAAAAGAAAATATCACTATCAACGCGGACAGGGACCGGATTGCGCAAGTATTGAATAACCTCATGTCAAACGGGATAAAATTTTCGGGTGACGGAAACATTGTAAATGTCAAATCGCGTGTAAAAAACGGGTTGGTAGAAATCACTGTTGCGGACAGGGGAAAACCGATTCCGGCAAATATCAAAGAGAAAATATTTGAGCGTTTCTTCCAGGCAGACGGCACATCAAGCAGGAAAGTAGGCGGCACCGGTCTTGGTCTGGCAATAAGTAAGTCGATAATAGAACAGCACGGAGGTGAAATCTGGGTAGAAAGCGGTAAAAATAAAGGTAACAGTTTTAAATTCACCCTTCCGGCTAATATTTAAAAACAATACAACAGGCTCCCTTTCATATTCTTCTTATATTCCTCATAAAATGAATTTATTTCTCAATGATCTCGTATATCTTTACATCCATATTGACTGATGAGCTGGTAAAATATATACGATTTTTATGTATAAGACTCATTCGATAATCGCCCGATGGATTCGTTTTTATCCTCGTCAAAAGAACCCCTGTTTCATCGTAAACTTCAAGCATTGTTTGAGTATATTGAAAAGGGTTTGCTTTTCCCCTCTCTTCAGGAGTCATTTGTGCCGCATAAGTCTGCACCCATATCCTCCCTTTTTCATCTAACGTAATGCTTCGTGAAAAAATTGGCGCTCTCGAAACATCTTCCCTTGAGCGTCTGACATATCCTTCTTCGTATGGTAATTGGCGGGAAATTTTTAATAGTAATTCGCCAAATGAAGTATATTTTTCTATACGATTTTGATATATCATCGCCGAAAAAATGTTATCTTCAAGATCATGCGTCAGTTGAGCGTCATTTCCAGATATTCTCATATTTATATCTTCATATATTCTTGTTTTCCCAAATACATTGGTTTCATTTCCAGCACTATCATAAATATGCATTAATATATTGAGATTGTCTTCCGTCATTGCCATAAGTTGTCTTGCACCTGCTAATTTCACATAAGATCCTGATTCTAAACGCATTGCTGATTGATTGCCTATCTGCATTCTGATACTCTCATAATAATTTCCTTCTAACGTCATCACCTCGATCCTCTGATTTCCCAAATCAAATACATATATTCTGCTATCTGAACCGATCTCAAAATGATTGGGGAAAATAAATTCGCCAGGTCCGCTCCCATCTTTACCAATAGTCGAAATATATTTGAAATCTTTACCATATTTTTTTATGGATTTACCTTGCAATTCAAGTATATAAATATTTTCGTCTTGATCGGTCTGTACTGCAATCGGCCCGAAAAACTGGTAATTTTCATCCTCTTCTACGCCAACTTCACCAAGTGTGCGGACAAGGCTCAACGTGATCTTTTGCTCATCTCCCCAAGCCGGCGCAAGATTATGTACAACCCTCGTACCATCGACCATCTCGACCGTGTAGGTTTGTTCCTTTGGCGCACAGTTGATTATTATCATACATAGTAAGACGCACAGCGAAGTTAAGTTTGAAATTTTCATAACACTCCTAATATTGAATGAAAAATTATGCAAACTAATTTGATTTGATAGTAAACCGGATGATAGGTATTTAAACAAGATAATCAAAAAAAGTTCCTATGTTTCAAACAATAATTATTTTTTTAATTTCTCAAAACCCTCCGTATCAAGAGTTTTTTCTATATTAATTCGATCAACATTTTTCCTTGCAGGGAACCGACGAGAAAATAATTGCCCGTTCCACCAAAAAAAACATTTGCAAATATCGTATGTAAACAGTAACATTCACATCACTTTTACATTATTTAACAGTTTATCTATCCCAATTGTCAGGAGGTTGATGATGAAAATTTCAAAATTGCGTTTATCTGAATACTTTGTAATTTTAGGACTTGCTTTACTAATCATCCCGATAAACATTCAGGCGCAGAATCCTTACGACATAAGGGCTAACTATACAAAGAAAGAATATACGGTCCCGATGCGTGACGGGGTCAAACTTTTTACGCAGGTGTACACACCGAATGACCAAAGCCGTGAATATCCGGTCCTCTTATTTAGGACGCCGTATTCGATCGGTAATTATGGTGAGGACAACTACAGGAGATACCTCGGACCGAATGCCTTATACGCGTCCGAAGGGTTTATCTTTGTCTACCAGGATGTGCGCGGCAAATTTCAATCGGAGGGCGAATTTATCGTTATGAAACCGTACAGGAAGGATAAAAACGGTTCTCTTGTCACCGATGAAAGCAGCGACGCCTACGATACGGTCGAATGGGCGCTCAAGAATATACCGAATCATAACGGTCGTGTCGGACAGTGGGGCGTCTCGTACCCGGGATGGCAGACGGTAATGGGTATGATCGATGCGCATCCGGCGATGAAAGCGTCATCCCCGCAGGCTTCTCCTTCCGACATGTGGATTGGCGACGACTTTCACCATAACGGCGCATTCCGGCTTATGTATACCTTCGGATGGCTTTCGAATAATGCATCTGTAAGATCGGGTACATCGACTCAGCGGTCAGCCCGGTTCGATTACGGTACGCCGGAGGGGTATAAATTTTTCCTGGATCTCGGTCCGGTTTCGAATGTGGATGAGCATGCAAGAATGGAACCATAACCCACGCCTTCAGCAGATAATGCACTTTGCGCAATCGAGAAGGTCGCCGAGTTGTATTATGCAGCCCGCACCACCCGCCGCGGGGTCATCGGATACGCGCGCTCCTTAGCGCCTGGAATGGGACCAGGCTACCTCCTCCACCC
>JADFON010000071.1 GCA_022562855.1 Candidatus Zhuqueibacterota bacterium
ACTTACGACGAATCGGTCGATATTCTTTCCGATTCTCAACTTCATGAACGTGAAGTATTATATCTCTACCGGTCAGAAGAAGGACCCGAATTTACTTCTAATAAGCGTATCGGGTCAGCATTTTGTGTACGAAAATCTGGCGGCGCATCCTTACTTTGATTTTGTTCACCGGTACAGGGTTATTGAGAATCCCGATGAAGCGCTTGCAACGGTGCTTGGTCCGGCATTCTCTGCAAAACAGGAGGTGATTCTTGAAAAAGCCCCGCCCGATTTTGCAGTTTCGGGTGTAGATTCAGCAGCTTTGTCAAGTGTTCAGGATGAGATCGAATATTTAGGTGTAAGGGACTTTTACAGTCCTATTCAAAATACATTTCAATTTCGTGTACGCGCCGAACATCCGGGATTTGTTTTGCTTTCAAATAACTACCACTACCAATGGAAAGCGACGGTAGATGGAACGGATACGGAAATTTATCAGGCAAACTATCTATGGATGGGAGTTTTTGTCCCGGAGGGCGATCATGATGTCGTGTTTACCTTTAATCCTTCTGAAATACTGTACAGTAGAATGGCAAGCTTCATAGGTATGCTTATATTTGGAATTTTATTAGTCGTGACTTTTGCCCTGGAGAAGCGGGCTCCTAAAATGGAGAGTACAATTCCGGAGTAGAAGAATTCGCATTTATTGAGGTGGAATTATTTTACCGGTTTCCTGCTTATACGAATTTATTTCTGATAAAGAACCGCATTGACACGTAAAACCTTCCAAGCCAATTTACCTGCACCAAAAGTGTGGAAATGAACATACCGAACATCAGGGGATGCATAGTCAATATCGCTTTCAATGGATAATACAAAAGTGCGCATATAATTACTATTTCGTAATGCCAGGTATCCATTTTTGATGCAAGCTGGTATATTCGGGTTTGTTTTATTTTGTTATTATCTTCCTGGAGTCTGTCCATAACATGGTCCGGCGATTTGTCCTCCAGGTTCATTGTAAGGATCGCCCTGTCGGCAAACTTAGCATATACCGTAAAAAAGAGGAGGATCCAGATAAGAATGTCTCCCGTTTCCCTCCACACTCCAAGAGCTATAAAAAGACCGAATATTCCGCTCGTACCAATGATAAGACGGTCGCCGATAACTTCGATCCAGTGACCGTATTGACTGGTCGTGCCCCGCACCCGTGCGAGCGCCCCGTCGGTCCGGTCAAGCCAGTATAGAAATTCGTTTAATAGAGCGCCGACAACATAATAAAATCCGCCATAATAGAAACAGGCAAACTGAGGAATGCACCCTATCAACCGAAAGTATGATATTCCATTCGGTGTTATCCACATTACATTTTCCAGCTTCTCGGCAAGCCACTGCCCCCATTTGATGTAAAAATTGTCATACCAGTCAAGCATAGTTTAATCCTGTAATAATGATTAATATGTACTGCTTTGTCAAGGTGTTTACACTTTAGGCTGATTTTTTATGCAAGAGATATAGTTCAGCGGGTACTCTACCCTTTGTTCTTTTTCCCTGATGTGTTCTTTGATAATTGTATGTTCTCAGGTACGTTTCTAAGTCATCGTTGAGTTGTTCAAGCGTTTCGTAGATCCGTGTTCTGAATGCGAGTTGATAGAACTCTTCGAGTATAGTACGGTTGAGCCGTTCGCATGCTCCGTTCGTCCACGGATGCCTCACTTTAGTGAGCCGGTGTTTGACATTGAGTTCACGAAGCAGCCGCTCGAAGCTGTGGTTTTTCGACGCATGATGTGTGGTGAATTCTAAGCCGTTGTCAGTCAAGACTGACTCTACCTCTACATCCTGGCTGTTGTTATACACATGCATCATGAAATCGCAGGCAGATCGTGCTGATTTATCGGTATAGAGCTTTGCCCAGGCATATGATGAGTAGGTATCGATGGCAGTGATCTGGAATATGCGCCCAACACCCTTGAGCGTGCCGACATAAAAAACATCCATGCCCACGATATGACCGGGATAACGGGTATCTAGCGACCGTGTTTTTGCTCTGTCTTTTGCACGTTCAAGATCGGACGGTGTCGTAACGATACCGTGCTTGATCCTGATATGTTCAAGCCTCATCTTACGAGTGTTTAAGTTCTTTCTTCTCAGCACGTTATAGACTGCTGAGGGCGTTACCGTAATCGCGTTCCGCTTCATCTCGTTTGCAATGCGAACAGGCCCGTATGAGGGATGTTCTTCGATGAATTCGAGTATCGCAGCCTCAACATCCATAGGCGTCTGGTTCGGTTGTGCCGAAGCACCGCGAGAAATGTTCATTAAACCGATGTTTCCATATACATCATGTCGTCGCTTCCATTTATAGAACCACGTTCTGGAACGATTGAACCGTTTGCATAAGGATGTCACACGTATACGATGATTCAGATAATACTTGATTATGTGCAGTCTGTCAACGTACATTTGGGTATTGCTTGTCATAGGCACCTCCATATGTTTTGCATGGTAACAAAACAGTACAAAAGTGCCAACAATTATGCAAGCGATTCTCAAGGGATAGGCTCGCCTATCCCTTGTACGTTAAAAAACCTCAAACATGTAAAACTGTCAACACGTAGATAAAATACTACAAATAATACATAACCGGCTCGCCATCCGTAGCTCCGGATATAAATAAAAAGTCCTCCTTCGCATAAGGCTATGGAGGACACTATCTTTCGCTCCGGACTGAGAATAATTGTCCGGAGCGAAGGTTGGTGGAGACGGCGGGAATCGAACCCGCGTCCGAAAAAGAGGCATTAACGGCGTCTACATGCGTAGATTATGGTTGATATTCCCTGTTACACCGCCCACAATCAGGCAGCGCATCAGGTATCCCGGAGGTTCCCATTAAGGGAAAAGATCACCGTCCTTCCGGGAGAAGGACCGGGTCACCCCTGTTAAAAGTCGACGCTGTCCGTTACCCCCAACAGGGCGGAGGCGAACGTCAGCGGGTCAGCTATTAAGCTGCCAGTGCGTAATTATTATCTGCACTTGAATTTGTGTTCCAGCCGTTTTATCCCGTCACGTAGTGGTTACCACGTGAGAAGGATGGCTTGCGCCACGAGTCTGCCGGAAACTCGGCATGCAACCGCAAAATTCTCGATCCCGTCGAAGCCAAATTCGTCCCCATGTTTATTATACGCTAAATTATACAAATTTTATCCGTAAAAATCTACTTTTTTTGATGTTTAATCAGAATACTATTGTTAAGTCACGTAAAATATGTTGGGATATATCATTGTGCCGCTGAACATCCCCCTTATTCCCCCTTCGAAGGGGGAATTCCCGTTCGGTCGAAGTAGCTTTAGGATTCCCCCTTTTTAAAGGGGGATGATGGGGGATTTAAAACATTATTTTACCCAACATTATTAGATTGAATTAGTACTAGGAATTACTCTTGGAGACCTGATAAATGAAGGAAACCTCGGTTTAATAAGAGCTACAAAAAGATTTGACGAAACACGCGGGTTTAAATTCATTTCTTATTCAGATTGGTGGATTCGTCAGGCAATCTTGCAGGCGCTTGCCGAACAGTCTCGTGCAGTACGTCTTCCGCTTAACCGTGTCGGTGCACTCAACAAGACCGGTAAAGCCTTCAGAATCTTCGAACATAGTTTTGACAACGTTATTTGCTAAACTAAGCGAATTGTCCCCCCTGTCTGTGACGCCTCACGAATTTTTCTGTCCGCCTGTAAAATCTGATTAAGCAGCGCCTCGTACCGATCCACATTAATCCCGCCTATCTTCCAAAAAAGCATAGATGTTTGGGTTCGAAAGCTCGCTTCCATCTCAATATGCTCAAACCTGAGGTAGTCCTTCCGGGCAAAGAATGATGAAGGTAGAAAAATGCTAAACAGCGATTTTATACTAGCTTTTTTCGCGTAGAAAAGTAATTTTTATTTGAGGCGAATGAGCAGTTTCATCAGCCTGTACAATCGGTTCGATATCACGATTTTACAGGGAATTGTCAAGGGTATAGAGAAATTTTCAATTTTAGAAAATTTGTTTGCCGGATTTTTTTTAAAATAATTGATAAAATTATGCCTCAGTGGTGTATTTAGAGTATAATTTTGTATATTTTGTTGTATGTAGATACTACTTAAAATAATAACGGAAGGAATATGGCTAAACAAACAAGTGACAACTCGGAAAATCACACAGCGTCAGACAAATATTTACCTGCATTGGTGGTGCTGTTTATCGGAAGCGGTTGCGCAGCGTTAATGTATGAAGTCATCTGGCTGCAGATGCTGGGGCTTGTAGTCGGCTCATCGGCAATCTCCCTGGGGGTGTTATTGGGGACGTTTATGGGCGGTATGTGTCTCGGGAGTCTTCTGCTTCCCCGCTTTGTACCACGCGATAAGAACCCTCTCCTGGTCTATGTCGTGCTTGAACTCGGCATAGGTATTCTCGGATTGATATTGTTGTTTGCAATTCCTCTTGTCGGACATGTTTACTCGGCTATGGTCGGAGACGGAATATTCGGGTTTCTTCTCAGGGGTGTTGTAGCCGCGCTGCTGCTGCTTCCTCCCACTTTATTGATGGGCGCAACGCTCCCGGCAATCTCACGGTTGGTTGAAACCACACCCAAAGGGGTTTCGTGGCTCGGTTTTTTCTACGGAGGAAATATTGCAGGCGCGGTGGCAGGTTGTCTGCTGGCGGGATTTTATTTCCTGAGGGTTCACGATGTTTACATCGCGACCTTTGCCGCAGTCGCAATTAATGCTGCGGTTGTGGTATTCGGGTACTTGTTGTCGACCAAAGCGCATGTAACAAAGACCGAAAAAGTAACAACTGAAAAGCCGGTTAAACGGGCGCCACATGTATCGGCTGTTTATTGGGGGATAGCGCTGTCGGGGTTTACGGCGCTCGGCGCAGAGGTAATCTGGACACGGCTGTTGTCGCTTTTGTTTGGTGCAACAACGTATACGTTTTCCATAATCCTTGCCGTGTTCTTGATGGGTCTTGGTATCGGCAGCAGCGCCAGTTCGTTTTTTGCGCGAACCGTTCGTAATCCCCGGTTTGCGCTTGGAGTTTGTCAATTCTTATTAGTTGCGATGCTCGCATGGGCTGCATTTAATCTCGGCAGTTCTTTGCCAAATTGGCCTATCGACCCGTATATATCACCAAGTCCATGGTTTAATTTCCAGATTGATATCGCAAGAACGATGTGGGCGATACTGCCTTCTGCAATCCTCTGGGGAGCCAGTTTTCCCCTGGCTTTAGCCGCTGCCGCGGCTCCCGGTCAGGACCCCGGAAAACTTGTAGGCGGGGTATACGCTTCAAATACCGCCGGCGCCATATTCGGTTCGCTTTTATTTGCCATAATCCTTATCCCAACGATCGGCACAAAGAATTCTCAACAATTACTTATTCTTGTATCCGCTTTTTCCGCTTCTCTCGTATTACTATCGATAGCGCCAAAGCTTAACTTTAGCTGGCTTCAACAAAAGTTTCTGAAAAAATCAATCGTAACAGGGGCATTATTAATAACTACCATCTGGCTGGTGGCAAGTGTTCCACCAATTTCCGATTCACTTATCGCCTACGGCAGGTACTCCGCTTCCTGGGTTGGCGACAACCGGATTATTTTCTACGGCGAAGGCATGAACTCCTCGATGGCGGTTTCCGAATTGCCGAACGGAGTCAGAAATTATCATAATGCCGGAAAGATCCAGGCGTCAAGCGAACCGCAGGACATGCGGCTGCAGCGGATGCTCGGGCATCTGACTACGCTGGTTCCCAAAACCCCGCGGTCTGTTCTTGTAATCGGTTGCGGCGCCGGTATAACGGCGGGAGCGGTGAGCATCAGTCCCCTGGTTGAAAAGGTCACCATTGTTGAAATAGAAATGCTCGTTCCCGAAGTTGTTTCAACGTATTTCAGCTACGAGAACTATGACGTTATCCGAAATCCAAAAGTGATAATCCGCAATGACGATGCGCGCCATTTTTTGCTCTCTACAAAAGAAAAATTCGATGCAATTACTTCCGACCCCTTCGACCCCTGGGTAAAAGGAGCCGCGACGCTTTATTCGAAGGAATTTTTCGAAGTTATGAAAGACCATCTGAACCCCGGCGGTGTGGTAACTCTTTTTGTGCAGCTTTATGAAAGCAACCTGGCGGCAGTAAAGAGTGAAGTAGCAACCTTTTTCGAGGTGTTTCCGCATGGCGTGGTCTGGGGTAACACTTTGAACGGGCAAGGCTATGACGTCGTTGTGATGGGTCAGGTTGAACCTTTGAGGATCAACATCGACGAAATGGAGGCGCGCCTGAACAGTTTTGAATTCTCTGATGTATCGCAGTCCTTAAGCGAAATTGGATTCTATTCGGCAGTCGACCTGTTTTCGACTTATGCAGGAACCGCATCCGACTTTGAAGAATGGCTCCAGGACGCCCAGATCAACCGCGACAGGAATCTCCGTCTCCAGTATCTTGCCGGAATGGGAGTAAATCTATACCAGGCGGACATTATTTATGCCGATATGCTGAAGTACAGCAATTTTCCGGATGAGGTTTTCTCCGGTTCGGATGATTTGATGGCATCCCTCCGAGAAAAAATCCGCATCGCCCAGGGTAAGTAAAGCACATACCGACACATCTGACAACAACTATAAAAGCCTCACCTGCCGGTTTTTCATATTGATAATTATATTGACATATAGTAGGAGTATATCTATATTGCCGCTATAATTAATATTATAACCTTACCGCTTCATTTAATTTTAATTATTCCCTGAACTTAGTTTACCCCTTTCTTTCGGGATTTCAGCGTCTATTTATCATATGTAAAACAAGATCCTGAAACAAGTTCAGGAAAATACAGAAGGAAGTCATGATAGGTGATACGATTCTACATTATAAAGTACTGGAAAAAATCGGTGAGGGAGGCATAGGTGTGGTCTACAAAGCAAAAGACACAAAGCTCGACCGGGTAAGGAAAGACAAATAATATCACTGGCGAAACCGCTTTATAATTTGAATCCTTAAAAATAACAATTCGGGGGTCTAATGTACTTAAGACTTGTACAATTAAAATTCAAAAAAGAATCGCTTAAATTAGCAAAAGACCATTACGATACAAACGTTGTACCTGTTCTTAAGAGAGTTGATGGGTGCATATTTGCCGGATTGATCCTGGATGAATCGAATACCGGTTCTGCGATTTCCATGACCCTGTGGTCGAATAAAGAAAAAGCGGAAACGTATGAAAAAAGCGGTATGTTTCAAAAACTTTTCGATGAAGCGCAAGACCTTTTAGAAGATACCGAAGAGATGAAAATGCAATTATCCCAGGATTTTAAACTCGAATATAAAGCGGTACAAAAGGAGCCGGAAGTAAAATCGTTTGAAGTTGTAACACCTGTTGAAAACGACCTGGAAAAGGAGAAAATTACCGAACATATGCATCTGAGGATCCTTTCCGTCAATTTGCGCAAAGACAAAAAAAAGGAGTTTGAGGATTTATACAATTCCATAATAATACCAGCGTTGAATAAGCAGGAAGGTTGTATTATGGCTTTTTTTACGGAAAACCAGGATGACGAAAATAATATTATATCGGTAACGATCTGGAAAAGGAGAGAAGATGCGGAAGCCTACGAGAACAGCGGAAAATTCAATGAACTGGTGAAGCAGGTAGAACACACTTTTACGGAAATGACACGTTGGAAAATGTCCCTGGATGAAAAATCGGGAAAACGTGCAGCCGTCAGTGAAGAACTTCTGGTCTCCCATTATGACATCCTAACCGGGAAAAAAGTGTGACCGATAAACCGCGCAACTTGAAAAAGGCTCTGTAGAAATTCGGTACGGAAACCGAGTTTCTACAGAATAAATGATTACTCTTCAAGAAAAAAAGCTGTCAAGTAACGCCGCACTAAGTATTATATTTTTCTTTGATTTCTTGCAACATTTCAAGATATTGGTATAATTTAATCTCAACACAAGAACAAAAAATGCTATGCCCGGAATCGGTCACAATCTTG
>JADFON010000072.1 GCA_022562855.1 Candidatus Zhuqueibacterota bacterium
TGAAAGAGAAAATGTCGAACATAATGTTTAAAATCCAAAACGGCGAGATCGCCCTCTTAAAACCATCAAAGTAATCTTCTGTTTTTACAAAAAAGCCCCTCGAGTTGAGGGGCTTTTTTATTTGTAAAACAATTCAGCTAACGAAGGTGTTCTTTCCTGCAGGGACTGCTTTTCGCAGCACCTTCGGATATCTCTTAAGATTCAAAAAATATATCGGTGAGGTACTGTGTAGCGGTGGCTAAGCCAAAAAACACCTCACTGAGCATAATATTAGCGATTATCAACGTATACTTTTGCGGGGGAGTTTTTCATCTCTCTGGGCGGCGTGATATATAAAACTTGCCATGATCACCGCATTTTTCATCAGGTCTTCCGGCACTAAGCTGTCATAAACATCCATATTCGAATGATGCGTTCTGGTATTATAATCAATTCCATCCTGTATAAACTGAAATCCCGGTAGTCCCGCCCTGTCAAATGACAAGTGGTCGGTTCCGCCGGTATTTCTGATGGTGAGGGTGTTCATTCCAAGATCGTGAAACGGTTTCATCCATTCGGTAAAAATGGGTCTGACATGTTCATTCCCCTGCAAGTACACCCCCCGGAACTGACCTGTGCCGTTGTCCATGTTGAAATATCCGGCAAACTTGTCATAGTCAGGTTTGATTCCATCATCGGGATTGCCGAAATGCGCGGCAACATACTCGCGGGAACCGTTCAGACCTCCTTCTTCATAACTCCAGAGTGCAATACGGATTGTGCGGCGTGGTTGAACACCTATTGCCTTGAGGATCCGCATCGCTTCCATAGCAACCGCACAGCCTGCAGCATTGTCCGTCGCTCCTGTTCCTGTATGCCAGGAATCGTAATGACCACCAACCATCACCAGTTCGTTCCGAAGAGCCGGGTCGGTACCGGGAATTTCACCGACAACGTTGAATTCCCTTGTGTCGCTGTTGTCGAGAGTGTTGCGGATTTCGATTTCCAGTTCCACGGGTATACCGCGTTGAAGTATCCGGTAAATTCTGTTGTAATGTTCCGCTGCAATTGAAACCATTGGCAGTGAGTTCATCGCCGCATCATATGACCGGTCCTGTCTGCTGCCCGGACGACCGCCGACAAACACGGTTCCGTCTCCACCTCTACCGGGTTGCATAAGCACGGCTACGCCTTCGGATTTAAAGAACTCATTAAGTTCGTCAGGCGAAACAGACCGGGTAAGCGAAGATATTTCCTGTTGAAGCTGACCTACTCTTCGCGCAATATCAGGAGGCAAATTAGCCGGTATTCCTCCTCTTCCCCGTCCACCGCCTCTACCGCCTCTGCCCGATTGCCCGACTATCGCCTGTGACATTCTTTCCAGGTCTTCTTTGGAACGGCGTACCGCGTCCGGCACAAAACTGGGTCCTACATTAAGAGGGGGCGCGGTCAAAACCACAGCATTGCTCAATTTTCCACGATATTTTTCGAAATCATCTCTTGTTCTAATTTCAACAAAAACCGCGTTTGAGGTTATTTTCCCATCGGTTCCGCGTGTAAATGCAAGAGGATAACCGAACAACGGCTGATAATCCGGCTCGATCATATGAAGGGAAGTGTACGTATTATCCCAATTCACGCCGTGCTCACCATACGGTTCTATGGCTGTATTGACAAGACCAATCGATTCCATTTTTGTTTTTGCCCATTGCTGACCGTTTTTCATGTTCGGCGAACCGCTCAACCGCGGACCGATGACATCGGTCATATAACCTACGATATCCATTACCTGCGACCGCTGGAATCCCTCTTCGCGAATCTTCGATACGACATCCCAATGAACCGGTTCCTGCGCAGCGGTAAACGAAGCGATCAATAATACAGAAACAAATCCGAGAAAAATACTGCGTGATTTTTTCATTTTCTACCCCTTGTTTAACAGGTTAGAGATTTTATGGTATTTGTAAATATGCCAATAATGGTTCGTAGAAAGAAAAATGAGAAAATAAGAGAAAAAACATTCGAAATCAACAATTCGTAGAAGGGTTTTACTAATTTAGCATCAATTTTTTAGCAATAAGTATCTATATCTTTGTCTTTTTGAGCACTAATATATCTTTACTTTTTAACAAAAAAATCCAGGATTCTTTTGATTACATCGTCTTTATGCTCCGACTCAAAAAGAAACTGAGCGTGTGCCGATCCTTTGTATATTTTTATTGATTTTGGCTGTGAGGAATTATCGTAAACAGTTTTTCCTCCTTCAAAATATCTATCATCTTCGGCTACTATTAATAATTTATCGATTTCTTTTGATCTTACCGGCGGTCCGCCCGCGGGAGCTAACAAAATAACTTTTTTTATCTCTTTAGCGTCAAAATTATCAAGCGCTTGAAGTATTGCCGATCCTCCCATGCTTGCACCTACAAGATATATTTCTTTATATTCTTTCCCCTTTAAATAATCAATAGCGCCCAATACATCATCCTTGTTATTTCTTCTATCCCCTTTTTCGCTATTGCCGTATCCGCGAAAGTCGAATGGAAGAGACGAAATTTCCAAGTCAGCAAGTTTTTCTGCGATAAAATACCAGCTTTCCTTGTTAAAAACTCCTCCATGAGCAAAAATAACAGCTTTAGTATCCGAATAATTATAATGTGAAGCTTCGATAGTCAAGCCGTCACGGCTTTTGAATTTGACTAATTCAAAATCATTTTGATATGAAAACGAATTATTATGTAAACAAAAAAGAAGAAATACCGTTAAGAGCATATTTTTTGAATATTGATTAAGCATTAAATTTGTCCACATTAATTTTTTGTAATATATAAAAAATCAAGGCTTATTAAAAGAAATATGTTGATTAAATTATGTCCAATTTCTTTTTGGATTGTGCAGCCAATCATAGTACCAAAATCTGAATTTCAGGAGCGGGAAGTCCTGAGTTTTGTCTGCCTTCCGTTCTTAGAAAAGGCTTGCAGAAGATTAAAATATTCGTTAATTTTTTAATTGGAATATTATTATAAATTCCTTGAATTAAAATTTTATTCTACGCAAAAAGTAGTCGGAACAAATCATCCCTGAATCAAGTTTTATATCGCGGAAAACGGTTCAAATAGTTGAAAGGAATCTGAAAAGTGAGCGGTCAGTCAAACCTAAATCAAAACACAAGAGTTGAACGGGATTCGATGGGTGAAGTGCACGTACCTTCGGACGCTCTTTATGCGGCACAGACTCAGCGCGCTGTGGAAAATTTTCCTATCAGCGGGATTAAAGAGTCGTCTACGCTTATCAACGCTTATGTTCTATTAAAAAAAGCAGCGGCAATAACCAATAAATCTCTCGGATTCTTAGAGGCGGATAAATCGGAAGCTATCGAAAAAGCGGCGGATGAAATTCTATCGGGAAAGCACCATGACCACTTTGTCGTCGATGTTTTTCAGGCTGGCGCCGGAACTTCTTTTAATATGAATACCAATGAGGTTCTCGCAAATCTTGCACTTTTGAAGCTGGGCAGAGAAAAGGGCGACGGATATGTCCATGCGAACGATCATGTAAATATGGGTCAGTCCACAAACGACACGTTTCCAACGTCGATGAGAATCGCCGCCCGGACAGATTTACAGAAGCTCTATCCTGTACTTGATAAATTGACTGACTCCTTCAGGAAAAAAGGAAAAGAATTCGATCATATATTAAAATCGGGAAGAACACATTTACAGGATGCTGTGCCGATCAGGCTGGGGCAGGAGTTTATGGCTTACGGAGAGGCAATCGAAAAGGCAAAGAACATTATTATGGAATCCGAAAAATCTGTATCTGTTCTCGGAATTGGGGGGAGCGCTGCCGGAACGGGACTTAACACTCACCCGGATTACAGCAAATTGATGGTTGAACAGATTTCCAAACTGACAGGATTGAAATATACTCTCGCGCCGGATCTGAGAGAGGCAATGCAAAGCCAAATGCCCATTGCACATGTTTCAGCATCGTTAAAGCTGCTTGCTCTGGAGTTGACCCGAATATCAAACGACCTGAGACTTTTGGGTTCGGGACCTACAACCGGATTTGCCGAGATCATGCTGCCCCCGGTGCAGCCCGGTTCGTCTATTATGCCGGGCAAGGTCAACCCCGTTATGGCTGAAATGCTGAACATGGTTTGTTTCCAGATAATTGGCAATGATACAACAATATCCATGGCGGTGCAGGGCGGGCAGATGGAATTAAACGTTATGATGCCAATAATGATCTTTAATGTGCTGCTGTCATTACAGATTTTGACCAATTCACTTGAAGTATTCCGGACAAAATGCGTGGACGGCATCATTGCATATCCCGACCGTTGTCAGCAGTATGCGGAAAAAAGCGTGGGACTTGCTACTATTTTGAACACTTACATTGGTTATGACCAGGCATCCGTCATTGCAAAGGAATCGGTTAAGACAGGTAAATCGATTCCTGAATTGATTATCGAGAAAAAACTGCTGACAGAAGAAGAATTAAAAAAGATCCTTGACATCTCTGCTATAACCGAACCGGGAATACCGGGAAAAACCTGATAATCCGGCAGAAACTTTATTGAGAGTCAAATAAAAGTGGATGATTGTATCTGAGGCGTTCACCATCTGAGAAAAAATGAAAGCTATCCGGTTTCATGAGCACGGCGATGTTTCCGTCCTGAATTACGAGGAAGTCGAGACGCCCAAAATAGCTGCGGATGAAGTTTTGGTGCAGGTCAAGTCTTGTGCGTTAAACCGTCTCGATATTTTTGTTCGTCAGGGTATACCGGGTATGAAAATTCCGTTACCGCACATAAGCGGTTCGGACCTTTCAGGTATTGTAACTGAGACCGGTTCAGCGGTAAAAAATGTAAAAGTCGACGATATGGTTCTTGCCGCGCCGGGAATTGGCTGCGGCACCTGCAAGGAATGCCTTGACGGAAGAGATAATAGCTGCCGGCAGTATACGCTCATAGGATACATGATCGACGGTGGATATGCGGAATACGTAAAATTTCCGGCACGGAATGCGATCCCGATTCCTGAAGGAATGAATTTTAACGAAGCCGCTGCAGTCCCGCTGGTTTTTTTGACGGCATGGCATATGTTGAATACAAGAGTAAAGTTACAGAGAAATGAAACCGTTCTTGTGCATTCGGCTGGCAGCGGAGTTGGCAGTGCGGCGATACAGATAGGAAAAATGCTTGGTGCGAGAGTTATTACCACGGCGGGAACCGAAGAAAAGCTTGAAAAAGCACGTGAGCTTGGCGCCGATGAGACGATAAATTATGTCAAGGACGATTTTTATGCAAAAGTAAAATTTTTGACCGACAGACGCGGTGTGGACGTAGTATTCGAGCATGTAGGTTCCGCTACATTCGATAAAAGCATATTAAGTCTTGCAATAAACGGAAGACTGGTAACGTGCGGGGCAACGACCGGTTATAAGACATCGATAGACTTGCGTTACATTTTTGCAAAACAGCTTGCAATATTTGGATCTTATATGGGAGGACTTGGAGAATTACTGGAAGTTTTGAAGTTCTTTCCAACCGGCCAACTCAAACCTGTAATAGACAGACAGTTTCCATTGAAGGAGGCAGCAAACGCACAACTCCGTATGACCGAAAGAAAGCAATTCGGGAAAATAATATTGAACCCGGAGTAGCCGTTCCGATATTCAAAGGAATCCTTTCAGTAGTTTCGAGCATCTAATGTAATGTACAGTTAACTAAAGTTTAAGTAGAATTGAGAAAGACTGATATTTATGGCAGATACGGTAAAAAAACAAGTGTTTATAATGGGTTCGGGACCTGCGGGTTCAACCGCCGCCCTCTACTCATCCCGAGCCAATCTGGATACAATTGTTGTAGAAGGAGGTCAACCGGGCGGACAGTTGACCATCACAACAGATGTGGAGAATTACCCCGGTTTTATTGACGGCATTATGGGACCCGAATTGGTGGATATATTTAAAAAACAGGCAGCGCGGTTCGGAACAAAGTATGAATTTGATTCTATAAAAAAAGTGGATCTTTCGAAACGTCCCTTTGCATTGACCGGAGAAAAAAACACGTATGAAAGCGATGTGATAATAATAGCTTCCGGTGCGAAAGCACGATTATTGGATATTCCTTCGGAGACTGAATTGATGGGATATGGCGTATCAGCCTGCGCCACGTGCGACGGGTTCTTTTTTAAAGAAAAGGAGTTAGTGGTTGTTGGCGGAGGAGATACCGCGATGGAAGAGGCGATGTTCCTGACCAAATTTGCCTCAAAAGTTTCTATTGTTCACAGGCGGGACGAATTCCGCGCCTCGAAGATCATGCAGGACCGGGCAGAAAAAAATGATAAAATAACGTTTGTATGGAATTCCGTCGTTGAAGAAATTCTCGGGAGCAAGGAAGATGGGGTAAAAGGAGTAAAACTGAAAAATACGCAGAACGGTGAATTATCCGAATATCCCTGTCAGGGTGTTTTTCTTGCAATAGGTCACATTCCCAATTCAAGTGTTTTTGAAGGTCAGCTTGAAATGGACGAGAATGTTTATATTATAACAAAACCCGACTCCACACAGACCAACGTGCCGGGGGTGTTCGCATCGGGAGACGTCCAGGATCATGTGTTCAGACAGGCGGTGACAGCGGCGGGAACCGGTTGTATGGCTGCGCTTGAAGCAGAGAAATTTATTGATATTAATAACGCTTAGCTCAACAAGGGTTGTTCGGGACAGGAACAACCAATTGTGAGATAGTATTATGAAAGTTGAAATAATTTTACCGCAAATGGGCGAAAGTGTCTCCGAAGGGACAATCCTTAAGTGGATGAAAAAACCGGGCGACAGGGTAGAGCTGGATGAGATATTATTTGAGATAAGCACAGATAAAGTCGACAGCGAAATTCCCTCCCCGGCGACAGGAATAATAACAGAGTTAAAAGCCGCCGAAGGAGATACGGTCGGTATCGGCAGCGTTCTCGGGTACATCGAAACTGAAGCGAAACAAGCGGAAGTTAAAACTCCTCCGCCCAAGCAGCCGGTGAAAACCGAGGAAGTCAAGCCGGCAGCCCCGGCGCCGCCCGTTCCTGAACCCGTGCACGAAGTGGAGACTCACCAAACAAGTGTGACTCATGCTGTAACTCCTGCTCCGGAACAGACGCCGGTTGACACGAAACCATTAATGGCTCCAGGCGATGGTGAAAGAAAATATTATTCTCCTTTGGTTTTGAAAATTGCACAAGAAGAAGGTATCCCGCTTGGAGCGCTTGAAACAATCAAAGGCAGCGGAATAGCCGGACGTATTACCAAAAAAGACATACTTGCAAATCTTCAGCGGCTGAAGCTTCCTCCGGAGTCTGTCACCGATACGTCACCGGCTGCTACCGAAAAGAAGGGCACAGGCGGAGCGTTTGATACTGTTCCAATACAAACGACTTTTTCTTCGGATGCGATAAAAACAAGACCGGAAATCGCTTACGCTGCCGACGGCACCAGCGTAGTCCCGTTGGACAATATGAGGCAGCGTATCGCTGAACATATGATCCATAGTGTGCGAACCTCAGTTCACGTCACCAGTGTGTCGGAAGCCGATGTCACGGAACTTGTACATTACCGCGACCGGGAAAATGAAGAGTTCTTAAACCGTGAAGGATTTGCACTCAATTATGCTGCATTTGTTACCCGGGCGCTTGTTTTGGCAGTGCAGGATTTTCCGAATTTGAATGCCTCTCTTGACGGAACTAATATTATATACAAAAAGAACATAAATGTCGGGATTGCGGT
>JADFON010000073.1 GCA_022562855.1 Candidatus Zhuqueibacterota bacterium
TCGGTTTCAAATGCTATTATATTGGCGCCAATGAAATCTCCAATGTGTTTTTCGATTATCCCAATGGATAGTCCCGAAATAAAATGAATTTTATCGATTAAAAAATCTTGTTTTACAGCAAGCTGATTATCCGTATGCGTCCCATAATGCTCTGAAATTAACTGGATTAGCTGCAAAATGCTTAATCCCAGACCATATTTGAATTGGGAAACAATTTTGCTGTCCATTTCGCGGATTCGGCTGATTAAAACTTCAAACATATTTCCAAACCAATCGGGCAGGTTTGCCATTTGCTCTTGAAAATAATTCTCTTTGACAACAATCGCTTCTAAATCCGTTTTTGCCCGAACGGTGGCAGAGCGTGCTTTCCCGCCAAACATTGCCATTTCACCAAAAAAATCCCCAACGCCAAGGCGGGCAAGTATTACCTCGCCGGCAAGTATGTTTTTTACAATTTCCACCTCCCCGGAGGAGATTATAAACAGGTCTTTGCTTTTATCTCCTTCATAAAAGACCACGTCTCCTTTTTTGAAGGACCTGATTTCGTTTGTTGAAAAATCTTCAGACATGACGTTTTCTCCAAACTGACGGACAAATACTTTTCTATATAATGGGAATCACGTAATATAAAAATTAATTTATGAGAATTCAATACTTTATTAGTTAAACCGGAAAGTGAATGATCCAATTATAGTTGAAAGGATGAAGAATATTGGTTAAGGCTGCATATCTTTAAACAGTACTTTTGCAGTCTAATGTTTTGGTCCAATTATGATTGGTGGATTTTCCGGAGAAGGGATCATTATCAGACTGCCCCACCTGAGAACTTCAATTTTTACTTCGGTCAATCCTGCATTAACAAAATCCAACAATTCGGCAGCCCTTTTTGACAGGTCTAAAATTCTTTTTCCAATATAGGGACCCCGGTCGTTTATTCTGACGATAATGCTTCGATTATTACTCTTGTTTGTAACGCGAATCCACGTTCCTAAAGGAAAATCCTTATGGGCAGCCGATACTTTGTTCATATCGAATATTTCGCCATTTGCTGTAAGATTACCGTGAAAATTCGGGCCATACCAGGATGCAGTGCCTTCAACAGTCTGGAGTACGGGTGCATTATCAAGCCCCGCGGGTGACTCAGTACTTACCACTATCACGGGGCTGCGTGTGACACGATTCGTCCGGTACTTCGGAGAAATCGCACAGTTTGTCGGAAGCCAAATCAAAACCAGGATAATCAGATATTCAAACGGTTTTATTGCAGATATATTCATCGTGTAATTAACGAACCTGATAATTCCTTTACAGATGTAAAATTGTTTGTTTCAAGATACTGTTCCAATTCTTTTAATATCTCTATCGGCGCTTTTGGATTCACAAAGTTAAAAGTCCCAATTTGCACCGCAGACGCTCCTGTAATAAGGAATTCTAAAACGTCATTGACCGAACTTATCCCCCCTATTCCAATCAGGGGAATTTTGACGGCTTTACGTGCTTTATAAACCATTGCAAGGGCGACCGGTCTGATCGCAGGACCGGAAAGACCTCCCATTATTTCCCCAAGTTTCGGGCGTTTTGTCGAAACGTTTACACTCATTCCGACTATCGTGTTTATAAGAGATATTGCGTCTGCGCCATTGTCCTCTACCGCCTTCGCAATAACGGCAATATCAGTAATGTTTGGTGTAAGCTTCGGAATAATACATTTTTTTGAACGTTTTTTTGTTTCTTTTACAATTTTTCCAGCGAGCTTCGGGTCTATGCCAAAATCAAGCCCGCCGGCAACATTTGGGCAAGACAAATTAAGTTCGTATCCATCTATTCCCTGATGTTCCTCCAGCCGGTCAATCAGGAACAAAAAATCATCGATTGATTCGCCCGCAATGTTTACAATTACGGAGGTCGAAAGTGACCGCAGGAAGGGCAGTTTATCCGAGATAAAATTATCGATCCCTACATTTGCCAGACCAATTGAATTCAGTATACCGGAGGGGGTTTCTGCTAATCTATCAGGCGGATTTCCGGGTCGTTGTGCACGTGTTATGGTTTTTGTAACAATCCCTCCTAATATGTTAACGTCATACAGCCTCGCAACTTCAGATCCATAACCAAACGTTCCCGAAGCCGCAAGGATCGGGTTTGCAAGTCTTAAGTCGCCAATATTAACAGAAAGATCGCTCATATTATAAAATCAATTCATCCCTTGAGTATATGGGACCGTCAACGCAAACAAGCGTATATTTTTTTGCATCTTTAGTGTTTCCATGTAACGGTACAACGCATCCCTGGCAAATGCCTATTCCACAAGCCATTATAGTTTCTACCGACAGTTGTGCTTCAACTTTATATTTTTGAGCAAGCCGCTGAACTTCAGCAAGCATTGGCATTGGACCGCATGATAAAATGCATGCCTTCGAACTGGAAAAACCTCTCTTTAAAGCGTCTTCCAGCGGAACCGTTATCAGGGTTTTTGTCCCATAACTTCCATCATCGGTGGAAAAAGACTTCTCAATGTCCATGTTATTGAATTCTTCCCTGAGAAACAAGTCGTCTTTGGTTGCCGCTCCAAGAAATAGACTAATATCATACCGCGGCATATCGATAGTTTGAAGCAAATAGTAAATTGGCGGGATGCCGACACCCCCAGCAACAAGGAAAAGCTTTTTAATCCTGTTTAATTCAAATGTATTTCCCAGGGGACCTAATATTTCAACTGTTTCACCCTCAAGTTTTCTCGACAAAATTTCTGTAGCCTCTCCAAATATTTTAAAGAGAACCGTAAGAGTACCTTGATTTGCGTTAACATTGAGTATGCTGAATGGTCGGGGAAGAAGAGGGGAATACTCAGCACTAACTCTAATTTGTACAAATTGACCCGGTTTCGAAATCTTAGCTAACTCGGGAAACACGTATTCTTGTTGATATGTTTTTGACGAAAGTTGGGTGCTTTTTAAAAGGGTGCAAGATCTTTGGAACAAGGGATGAGATACGTTCATTAATCGCCCGGAAGATTCCATACAAAAAAAGCCGAGACAGGTTTATCCCGGTTACTTATAAGTATCCACTGATAATTTTGATAACCTTATCGGTTTTAATTAGGTGTTTGATTTTAGACACAATATATAACTTTTTAAATTTATTTTCAAGCAAATTCTGGCGTTTAACGCTGTTTGAAATTTTGATTTATTAAAGTGAGAACAGGTCATTCTCCTGCTATTTGAAAGGAAACATGAAGCGCAATAGGTGCCAGGCATCCACCGGACGGTTTTGCGGATCGATTGCAGGTGAAAATTTGCTTAAGGCAGATGCATCCATTACTGATTTTACAAGGATAGGAAAATTTATGGTACTACGAAATACCTCTTTATCCATAGGCAGTCCTACTGCATTTATTAGTATTTTTATATCTATATATCCTTCTATTTCCTTGCCGGCAATAGAATCCGCAATAATCACTTCACCATAACTAATCACTTCTGCCGCTTTGGCGACCAATGAATCACTTTCAAGCGACAATATGAATGACTCATCTTTTCTGTCAAACTGTTCAATAAGAATTTCGATGTTAATCGAATCCTGATAGGCTTTTTGCATGGCAAAAAGTTTTTCTTCATCTAACTGTTCTCTGAGTTTTTCCAGTCTTTCCTCTCTTTTTTGCGCCTCTCGAAATTTATAAATTTCGTTTAACTTGAAGGACAAAGCCTTACTTACATCCGAGTTTTTGTATTGAGAATTAAGTTTTTCATAAGCAAGAACAGCTTTACCCGGGTCATCTAAAAGATTCTCATAAATCCATGCAACGGCAAAAAGAGCTTTTGGAGTAAGATCATTATCTTTATAGCGAATTATGATGGTATTATAAATATCGACTGCATCGAAGTATTCGTCTCGAAAATAGGCGCTCTCTGCCCTTTCAAAAAGCACTTGTGCAGAGTCAACAATAACATTTTCGATATTTGAAAAAAACTCATCGGCGTCGGGATTATCGGAAAACATCCTGGCAAACAATGTCCCTTTATAAGCGCTCAGAAGTTCGGATTTCAACTGTTCGGGATCGTTAATGCCAAAATCATTTGCTATTTCGATTTGCATCGACAGCGCCTTTGGCGCGTCTGGAGTATCGCCAAATTTTTCTACAATTCCTTCAAGATATTTTACAGCGGAATCCGGCATTTCGAATTCCATTAAGAATATCTCCGCAATCCTGAACATACTGCTTGTTACTTCTTGTTGATAATTCTTCAAATCATTAGCATACCGTCCAATTGCCGTTTCAAATTCGATAGAATCTGAATACACCTGTACTCCGGGTAACGGTGGAACGGTCGGTGATATTGTGACGACACTATCGGAACCCATCGTCGTATCCGGTGGAGGAATATAAACCGGCTCAATCGGGGGTTTTTTAAATTGATTGGCAGACAATTTCTGGATTTCGTTAATAGACTTGATTCGCAAATTTATCCGGGGTCCTATTTCTTGGACCGACCCAACGGCATAAGCCCTGGTATAGTATGATTTTGCTTTATTCAAATCGGATATTTTTTTTAAATATAACTCACCGATATAATAAAGCGACTCAGGATTCTGTCGGCAATCTGAAGAAAACCTGCAATTGGATTCCGGGGCGCCATGAGCGAATCCGGTAATTGATTATTACTCGTACTCACCGATTGGGAAATCACAATTTTGTCGAGAGAAGGTGGAGTTTCAATATCATATTGATTGAGAGTCTCCAGTACAAATATTGCCTGATCGTAATCCTCCTTACGGTCCCAGCACTGGGCAATTTCCAATAATAAATCAACGTAGTTTGATTCAAAATCTTCATCGGACAGCATTTCCGCAAATTTCGCGATAGCTCTATCGTAATCTTCGAGATACTCCAAACAAATGCCATAACCAAATTCACTTATAAATCGCTGTACAGGTGTAGTATCGTAGTTTTTGACTTTCGCATACTCCTTCACTGCTAATTCGTACTGCCCGGCTTCCAAATATCTTTCCGCAATTTTCAACTGTGCTTCCGCCCTTATTTTTTTGTCCTTTATGTCGGTCAATATACGTTTATACAGCTCGATTGCCCCATAGTAATCATCGCGAAAATAGCGCAATTCTGCAAGACTCAAATATGCTTCGCTTTTGAATTTCTCTTTTGTATCAGCATCGATTATTTCATTTAATTCTAATTCGGCGAGATCGTATTTACCTTCATTTAAGAGTGTTTTGGTATATAATGACCGTGCTTCGGGTACAAACTTGCTGTCGGGAAAAACATTAAATAACTCCTCGAATTTCTCTATTGCGTCCGGGAAATTCCCCTGAAAGTAATATGATTTGCCAATCATGATCAGGGCGTCATCCGCCCACCGGCTGTCAGGGTAAAGCTGCAATACTTTTGAAGCTTTCTCTATTGCAAAATCAAATTGTGCTATTGCTTCCGGTGTAATCTCCGTTGAACTGCTATTTTCAACTTGTTTCACAGCTTCATCGTAGGCTTTTTGGGCATTGTAATACACATTGTAGTAGGCACAACCCGCAAGATTTGGCAGCGCCGCCGTTAATAATAAAATTAGTAGTCGAAATTTGCTATCGATTTTCATAAAAGAATAAGATATTAATTTTCAATCATTGTGACTAAACTTTTTAATTCGGGTAATAATTCACCCGATTTACCTGCAATAAATTCATCCGCAAATGGCGTCAAGTCAGTTTCCTCAATGTTCATTTCAATGAGGTATGCTCCCCCGTTTTTTGCCCGGATCGGCATAGAAGCCGCTGGCTGAACCTGGGCTGAAGTACCTATAGAAAAAAAGAGGGTTGCCTCGTTGACTGCTTTCTCGGATCTTATTAATGCATTCATTGGAATAGATTCTCCAAACCAAACGACATCCGGTCTTAACATGCCTCCGCAAGCATCGCACTTTGGAATTGCCGCCTCAGCCGGAAGTTCGATTTCCAAGTATTCTTTTGCGCAATCCATACACCGGTTACGCATTATATTACCATGCAGTTCTATCGGTTCCCGGCTGCCTGCTTTTGTGTGAAGCCCATCTACATTTTGAGTAATAAGATAAAACTTTTTGTACATTTTTTCAAATTCGGCTATTGTGTAATGCCCGGGATTGGGTTTTATGTCTTTTATAATTGATTGTCTGAGACGGTACCATTCCCATACCAATTCAGGATTCCGGATAAACGCATCGAAACTCGCAATTTCTTCCGGTTTAAACTTTTTCCATATTCCATCCTCACCGCGAAATGTCGGGACGCCGCTTTCTGCTGATATCCCCGCCCCGGTCAAAATAGTGACAACCGGGTCACCCCTTAATAGATTAATAAGATTATCTGAAAACACGGTAAACTTCTACTATTTTAATTAAAAAACCACATAAAAGTTTCATTATTTTTAAATATCGTAAAAAAATTTGTGTAAATTGATTTTTTCAGTAAAATAAATTGAGCTAAAATACCATTTATTTTTCTTGATTCATAAGAATTTGTTCGTTATAATTGAAGTATTAATATAACCATCCGATAATAAGACAAACTGCTGTATGAACGATTCTTCAAATGGGAATATAAACATCTCATAGGTTCAAGGAGGAAGCTATGGCGGAACGATTACTTCAAAACGTCGCTTCTATAAACGCCCAGCGAAATATTTTCATCATTCAAAATGCCATAACTAAAGCGGTTCAGCGGACAAACGTCAAATCCCGTGTGGTTTTTCAGAATATTATCAGGGAGATTACGACTGTTACGCCGCAAGATCTCGGTAATATGGCTGACCGTATCAGTATTCGAAGTAATTCAGCTAAAACTCCGCAGGACCGGTTTTTCGATATGTTTGCTTAGCTGATTTGATTTTCGATTATTGATAGTACGTTTCCTGCAGTATCTTCCATGTTATTGCCTGCGTTTACCCATGTTATGTTTTCCATTTTCCTGAACCAGGTCAACTGACGTTTAGCATAATTCCTGGTACTTTTCTTGATCTCCTCAACCATATCGTCAAAGGTCAACTCCTTAGTCAAATAGCGAACGACTTCCCTATAGCCGAAGGTTTTTAACGCATTCAATTTAGTTGAGAATCTTTTTTCCCGCAAAGCTTTGACCTCTTCGATCAAACCCTTTTCTATCATTGCATCTACCCGGGAATTTATCAATTCATAAAGTTCTCTTCTTTCTCTCTGCAATCCAATTATTACCGGTGAAAAACCCCGAATTGCTTTTGCCTGCTTCCAATGTTGTGTCAGGGGTTTACCGGTCACAAGGTACACTTCAAGACCCCTTATGATTCTCTGAGCGTCATTTGTTGAAATCTTTGACGCCAACTCGGGATCGGCACGTTTCAGTTCATTATATAGTTCTGATGTACCTTCTTTATCAGCCCTTTGTTGCAGTATTTTTTTTGTTTCAATATCCTTTTCATTTTCATCAAAAAATCCTTCTAAAATCGCTTTTAAATACAAACCCGAACCGCCCGCAACAATTGGAAGCCTATTGCATGATAAAATCTCCCCAATCGTTTTTCTGGCGTCCTTTCCAAATTGACCGGCTGTGTAATATTCATCGGGATTGAGAATACTGATATAATGGTGTTTAACCTGTTTAAGGCTTTCAGGAGAGGGTTTATCTGTACCAATACTCATTTCGCGGTAGAATTGCCTGGAATCGGCAGAAATAATTTCACCATTAATTTTTTTG
>JADFON010000074.1 GCA_022562855.1 Candidatus Zhuqueibacterota bacterium
TTGAAATGAATGATGAAGCGGTGCGCGGTAAAAAAACCGTTTGCCTATCCGGGCAATACCGATCCTGTCCTGCAGAAGTACCGATACAGCCTCTGCGAGAAATATACCCCCCGCGATTAAAAAGAGAAATTCCTGCTTAATAAGCAGCGCAATGGTGGCGATCAGACCTCCAAGCGCTTGAGAACCGGTGTCTCCCATAAATACCTGAGCCGGATAAGCGTTATACCACAGGAACCCAAGCCCCGCGCCTATTACTGCGGCGCATAGAATTGTAAGTTCACCTGCACCCGGTATCGGCTGGTACAACAGGTATTCGGAATATATGGTGTTACCTAAGATGTACGCAAAAACAGCGTATACTGCTGTAGTCGTACACACAGGAACAATGGCAAGACCGTCGAGACCGTCGGCAAAGTTTACCGCATTTGATATAGAGAGCATTATAAAAATACAAAAAGGTATATAAATCCATGAAAGATTTATGAGAGAAAATTTGTAGAACGGCACATATAAATTATGGATCATATCAGCGGGGAAGGGGGATGTAGATTCGGAAAAGATCACCAGACCCAAAAGCAGCCCGAAAATTCCCTGCAGCAGAAGTTTTTTTGAACGCGAAAGTCCCCTGTTACTTGAGCCGTGTTTCAATTTTATATGATCGTCAATATACCCTATTCCTCCGAACCAAACCAAGGATGCGAGTGGGAGAATAATGAATAGACTTTTTAGGTCACACCATAAAAATGCGGAAATGAGAACAGAAAGAATAATTATCAAGCCTCCCATTGTAGGTGTGCCTTGCTTATTACGTACAACGACATCAACCTCATTTCTCGGGGTCTCGCGAATTCCTTTTTTGTACAGACCGGCTATAATCTTCCTTCCAAATACAAGTGTAAAAACAAAAGAAGTAAAAAATGCAAAACTCGACCTGAAGCTTATATAGTTTAGCAAGCGAAGAAATGAAAGGGGTCCCTCGAGGGCAGAGTGCGATTGAAGAAATTCGTAAAGAAGATATCCCATAATGAAAGTCCGCTACTTTTTATTGTTGATCAGGAAATAAATTCCAGGTATAAAAATATTTTTTAACTCTGAAGAGAGTTCAGCTTTATCTTTTATTACTCCACGTTCATGCAATTTCTTGAGCGTTTCCACAATAACTGTTTTCACAATGATATTGGGATGATCATAGGTTTTCCGTAAATTGTTGACGACATTTTCCCGGGTAGCGAGCGCCCCCAATGTACATACTGCCTGGGCAACAACTTCAAAACTTTTATCCTGTAACGCCTGGCTAACCGTATCCAATATTTCCGACGGCACATTTTTTACGTATAATCTGCGCATTGCATTAAAGGCTTCGGCTCTCACCTCCCAATATCTGTCTTGTGAGGCTTCAAGAAGCGCCGAAGTTACGTTTTCGGCTGCGGTATCCATGCATCCCAGCGCATAGGCGGCATTGCGCCTGATAAAACCAACCTGGTAATAGTCTCCGCCAAGCATCCGGTCTATGAGTTTTGCAGGTGTCCGGTCGGTTACAATCTTTGCAAGGATTTCCGTGAATTCGGATAATCTTAATTCACCAATGATTTTTACCCCGATATTCCTGATCTTCCATGAGGGATTATTTAACCATGCAGTAACAAGATCGTGCGATATTGAATCGGCAATATTTTGTCTTTCCGGCGAATCCGGTTTGGTATTTTTGATTTTTCCTAATAGCGAATCGGGTGACGTCATATAATTTCTATCTGTATAATTCAATCGAAATGAATTACGGATTTTATTTCAGATAAGATTTGTTCATTAGTATTTTCGACATAAATCTTTTTTATGTTATTGCCCATATCGAGGAGCTGTTGAGAATTCTTTACAAGTTCAATAATGGTGCGAAATAGATTGGCTCCATTGAGGGTCGATTGGTTTTGGTATGTTTCTTCATTCACGACGACACCGCCGCCTGCCTTTTCAACCGAGAGAGCATTTTTTACCTGGTGATCTCCCGGAAGCCCGCTTTTTGGGATGAGAATCATCGGAATACCTAACGATGCACATTCCATGATTGTTCCTGCACCTGCCCTGCTCACAACAAGATCGGCTGCCGAATACATTGTATCGATATCCTTGAAGTAATCCTTTACCTGGTACCGGTTTTCCGGGGGGGGTGATGGAAATTGTTTTTCAATAAGTTTCAAGGTTTCCGAATATGGCATAGCGCCACCTGTCTGGTCTCTTCCGGTACCGTGAATGATCGTCAGCTTATCGACGGCAAGAGCAAGGTCGAGATTTCTTACGATAGCTTCGTTTATGAGTTGTGCGCCAGAGCTGCCTCCGAATACAAAAACTATTTTCGCCTCGTTAGGCAAACCCAATTTTTGGCGGGCTGCCTCTTTTGTCATAGGTTTAATACGTTTTCTTAAAGGGTATCCGGTTACAACGGCTTTTCCTGAAGGGAAAAGAGACACCGTGTCCGAAAAGGTAACGAGTATCTTTTCTGCAAAACGGCACAAAATTCTATTTGCCAATCCCGGAACGCTATTTTGCTCCTGTAATATAATTTTTTTATGTGCAAATCTGCCAGCTATTGTAACAGGTGCGCTTACATATCCTCCGGTCGAAATAATCAAATCAGGATCGACTGCTTTGATAATCTTTAAAGATTCGCGAATTCCCAGCCAAAGATCCCTGAAAAATCTTCCCCATTGCGCAAGATTCTTTGACCTGGGAAGCCCGCGGGCATGAATATAATAAATTGGAAATTTGTCGCCGTTCTGCAATCCGCCAATTATGAATTCTTCGGCTTTTCCTGCAACACCAATATAATTAAACTCCGCCTTCGGATCGTCTTTTTCAATAATCTCCTTAATAGCGAGAGCCGGATAGACATGCCCGCCTGTTCCACCTCCGGTTAATATATACTTCATACGTTCAGAAAGGATGTTATAAATATGGCACGGATAGTACTGTTAATAATCACCGGCTAAAGAATCTTTGTCAACTGTTTAGAATAAGTTTCGAGATTCTTTCACGTTCCGGAAATAATGCAAAAAAACCGCCCGTGTGTACAAACAGAATTCTTTTACCAAACCGGTCGGGATATTTCTTGAGTAAATCTACCATTCCGTAAAAAGCTTTTCCCGTATAAACCGGATCCAGGTATATCGCTTCGTTGCGGGCTGTCTCAAGAATGACCTGCATTTCCGCATCAGTAGTTTTGGCATATCCCTCGCCGATATAATCAGAAATTATTGTAATGTCATTTTCATCAAATGAAATTGGAAGATCATAAATTTCGATTGCTTCTTCACAAGTATTTTTTATGTAGTCGTACAAATTGCGGGTTTTTTTAAAGACGTTAATTCCATAAACATCGACTCGATTGCCGGTCAAATACTTTCCCAGTAAAATTCCGGCTTGAGTGCCCCCCGACCCCAATGCCACAAACATACTGTCAAATTCCAAGTTTAATTTCTTCTGCTGTTCGTTTAACTCTTCCATCATTGAAATGTATCCCCAGCATCCGAGAGAATTCGAAGCGCCTTCCGGTATGAAAAATGGATTGTATCCTCTTTCGCGTAATTTCACATCCATATCATCATAGACGGTTTCAATATTTTCATACTCTTCTTCGGTTATATAAGTGATTTCTGCTCCGGACAGAGCTGTAAGAAGCGTGTTTCCATCAAATATTTCCGGTTTTTTCCCGCGTAGCACCGCGAATGTTTTGAAGCCTTGCTGTCCGGCAGATATTACCGTGGCGCGGACGTGGTTTGATTGTAGTCCGCCACACGTAACTACCGCGTCTGCTTTCCGGTCAATTGCTTCTTTTAGAACATATTCTAATTTTCGGATCTTGTTGCCTGAAATAAGCATACCGGTAGCGTCATCACGCTTGATATAAATCTCCCGGTTCAAACGTGCGCTGGATATTTCAAGTTTGTGAATAGGAGTTGGAAGTAAAGCCAGGGAAAGTTTATGAGGACGCTTCATTAACAGAAATTTGACGTTTCTGATGAAAAACAAAAATCAAAGTGGAAATACTACCACTCGATTAGATTAAGGCGGCTTTTATATTCCTTAATATTATATTTAGGGGAAAACGAAAATTTCCCCTTAATAATTGTCATCAAACCGCCCTGAGACGGTTCCATAATGTTTATTTGCTCATTCCCGACTTGAATTTTACTGCTGGGTTCTACTATCGATCCGCTTGAGTTATCTCTCGAGAAGCCGTTGCGGATTAATAAGAACGGATTCTCTGTCGGAAGCATTTTCTCGAGGGCTTTTTCTTTTTTTTCCTGGAGCGATTTTATTTTTTCTTTATAGTAGTCGAACTTTTCTTTAATTTCTTTGATTTGAGGCAACTCTTTTGCAATCAGCGGGTGTTTAGGATTCTTTTTACTGAGTTCTGCCAGGTATGCCATCCTTTTTTCATTGTTTCGCCAAACCTTCTTCAATTGCTCAAACGGTTCATCCATATCATTTAGTTCTTTTATACACCTGTCATGGATAACTTTCGCCTCGTAATCGATTCCAACCATTATTTTGTTTTGACCGTTTACATAATCTGTCCAGATGCCTTCTCCCGCTATCACTGAACTGCCCTGGATTGCATACGCCTTCACCTGGGTCGCATAGACCTGTGCCCCGTTGCTGATTTCACGGGTGACTCTGATACCTTTTGCATGTACGCGGCGTGACCCGTTTATGTATCCAACGTTAATCTTTGATGCATTAATGGGTAAATCGCTTGTACCGACAATTCCCTGGGCAATATCAAGTTCTTCCGCCACAATTTCACAATCTTCGACACAACCCCCGACAGTAATCTTGTGTGCCTTCACCCAGTATCCCGACTTTATGTCTTTTGAAATAGCCACTTCAACTTTATACGTGTCCGGAATCTCAATAGAACCTGTACCGGGTCCGACGTCGTCATAAATTCTAAACACTGGTTCGACATTTAATTTTGTTGCCCTGGGGATGACAAATCCGTCCATTGTTGCGATGAGAACACTCCCATCGACTTCGGTATTGATTCCGCCCATTTCATCAAGATCAAAATCCTTCCCCCAAATCCCCGGAATTTCCTTTCCATAAATGTTTATTCCGGGATTTCCTTGCGTAGGCGATGTCTTTACCGCAATTTCGTCATCCTTGTTTACGACCACTATCCATCCTTCACGCGGCGATAAATAATCGACGTCCCCTGCCTCATTAGATATGGGCAATACTTCCTCGCGCTTTTTTGGTCTTTTCTGAACATGAACTTCTGCCCTCTTCCCGACGGTAGGCGGCTTACTCTGTGCAATTACAACATCTTTAGACGGTTCTTCTTTTTCCGATAATTTAGCGATCGCTTCATTGTTAATTCCGTAGACTATTTGTTTTTCCTCAAGAATAGCCATTATATCGTCTGCACTCACAGGTTTTTGCTTAATATGGTGTTGATCCTCGAAAGCAGTGCAATATACAGTGAGATTATTACTTGAAATGTCGATTTTCAGCTTCATTATTGGAAAATCCTTGCGGTGCAATAAATTTCAAAATCCCAATATATATAAACTCAAAAAAATATACAAGTTATTTATAAATTATTTAAATTATTAATGGCTTGAATCGCACAATATAGCCTCGGATGTCAAATTTATTCATTAATTTCCGGAGGGTCGGATCCATTATGTGCCGTCTCGCTTGTGCATACTGATTATTATTTTTGCATAATCGAACTTGACAAGGTATAAAAATATTGCTAATTTACACAAAATAATTAAAAAATTGAATTTAATATGAGCAGATTGTTTGGACTGTACAGCGAAGAACCGGTAAAGCTTTCATGTATACAGGCAAAGGAAATCCCGTCCTGGCGCAACCTTGGTGAGAATTCAGGAAATCCCGTTGAAGCAGATGGCTGGGGAATTGGTTTTTACAAAAACAACGGGTCTTTTCTCTTTAAAAAGGCATCCAAAAGCTCGAAGTCGCAACGAATTACCAATATTACTGAGGTGATATCTTCCCCCATAATTGTCAGCCACGTCAGACACGCCACGGTTGGAGAAAGAAAAGAAGCAAACACCCATCCATTCCGCTGGGGGCTTTGGTTGTTTGCGCATTACGGGAAAATAAATCATTTCAGGAGAATTCGGTCAAAGATCATGAGAAAGCTCCCGTCCGCATACAAAAAACAAATCGAAGGCAATACGGACAGTGAGTTCTGTTTTTATTTGTTTTTGTCCCATCTTAAAAAAGAGGGCGCCATCAAAAAAGGCGATATTGATTTGGACGCAGCTATTAAAGGCTTGAAGAATTTTCGCAACGATATAGAAGAATTCCAAAGAGAAGCTGATGTTACAGAAATGTCGGAATTAAATTTTTTAATTTCCAACGGGTCTTACCTGATAGCCTCACGGTGCGGCAGCCCTCTTTATTATTTGTGCAGCGACAAGAGCAATCCTCAGGATACTGTCTTTTTTTCTTCCGAAACCTGGCTCCAGTACGAGCTAATCGATTTCGACCCTGAAAAAAAACTTGTCACGGTATCGTCAGAAAAATTAACTGATTCTACTAAGTGGAGAGTTGTTCCCGATAATCATATTCTAACCATTAATTCTGCTCAGGAAATTGAAATCATACCCTGGAAGTAACGTATAACGGAATACAGATCCGAAATTGAATATCCTGTTTTTTCTAATCTGCAATCCGACAGATTTGAATTTACTAATTCCCATTATTCCTTATGGAAGCGATTGAAAATACGAACGTAAAGAATACGATATTCGACCTAATCAAGAAATGCGAATTTGAAAAGGCAGAAGCCTTAGAGAGTGAAAATTCTATTTCTTCGATGGAGATAAGCAATATCGCATCGAAAGCATACACTGAACTAATTTCAAAGGAAAAATTCGAAGAAGCAGTACTTATAACGGAACAATTTCATCTTCCTTCTGAAAAAAAGATCGAGGCTGTTTCCGGACAATTCCGAATTTTCAACAAGAGAAAAGAATATGATAAAGCCATAGAATGGGGAAAGAATTATAAACTGCCTGATACGGAAATCAACAATATTTCCGTTAAAGCGTTTAAGGAGGCGTTAAACGCTAAAGACGTTGAAAAGGCTTTAGAAATTAAAAAAAAATATAATATACCTCATAATACGATAGTGGGATTAGCAAGGGATTGGTTTAATGCTTACATAGACCAGGGTAAAAATCTCGAGGCTCTTTTGCTTGGACAGATATTTGATATATCACGAAAACGGACACTGACGTCCGGTATCTGGGCTTACCAAAAATTACTAAATGAACAGGATATAACGAAATTTATGGCGCTGGAACAGAAATACTATATTTTGACCGATAGAGATCTTGACCAGATTGACCGGAAAGAGTGGGATAATTTTGCAAAAGTGTTTATTGACGCAATAATAAAGGGAATGATCTCCAGTAACCGTATAGACCAGCTTGCAAAAATTGTTGAATCTTTAAAAATACTCGTCTACCGGGACAATAACCCTTATATATCGGTGTTGATTTCACAGGCAGCCGATGTTGTAACCATTGAGCATAAACTTCTCATGGAATCGGCTCAATATTCGGATGCTTTCAAATTAATCGAGAGTTTTCATCTGCTGTCGGAAAACATATCTTCCGATGCAAAATCATCGGTGATAGAACATGCTG
>JADFON010000075.1 GCA_022562855.1 Candidatus Zhuqueibacterota bacterium
CCTTTTCCCTTCGCGGTCGGCATACCACCTGTCGACATTCAGGGTTCCCCCCTCTGTTTCAAATGCGCTTGTAACACCATCCAGCACCTGAAAACGGTTATTCTCTATATCCTGACCGTGAGCATGAAGATCGATAAAACCGGGCGCCGCCACCAGTCCGCTTGCATCTATTCTTTCCCTTCCGGTGATGTTCCTGACGGTTATTTCAACAATTTTCCCTTCGGAAATTCCGATATTTCTAATCGCATCCAGGTTCGATGCCGGGTCCATTACCCTTCCGTTCATTATCACAATATCATATTCCTGTGCATAGGCAGGCATATTTTCTGAAAAAATCATTATTCCTGCAGCTATGATAATTACGGCTTTCAATGTATACCGTTCGTGAGTATTTCTCAACTTGTCTATTAGATTTATCCTTGTCATATACAACACCTTCCCTTAAGTTCAGTTAAATACGATTCTGCCATTGGAGTATTTTAGAAATCCTTCTTTGTATAACCGGGTCAGTATTTCATGTCCTCTTTCCTTATCTATCTTGACACCTTGAAACAACCTATTCTCTGCAACTGTTTGGTCAACGCCAGTTGCAGTAAATATTTTGTTTTTCTCACTTAGCGCTCTCAATATCTTACCGCGAATTTGCCGGTCGGAACCTTCAAATCTCGATTGTTTTGTATAGTGACGGCTTTTTGCATTGAGGTTTGAAAATTTGCTTTTCAGATAAACGCCATAGTCCATCAAGGCGTAATACCAAATTCTTGAGTTTTTGCGGTCAAGAGTCAAATCGACAAAAAATAGAATATCGCTGTCAGGCACACTTTCACGTTCTTGAAAAAAATGATGCAAATATACGCTTCGGATATTTGTTTCTATAAAAGAAGCCGGTTGGTTGAAGGCAAAAACGGATATCGAAGATGCGGTTGCGTGCCCTATCCCGGGTAATTTTATTAATTCGTTTACCTCAGACGGAAAACATCCCTTATACTCCTCAACAATTATTTGCGCAGTTTTCTTCAATGAAATAACCCGCCGATTGTAACCCAAACCCTGCCAGACCTCATAAATCCCGCTCAATGGTGCGCTTGCAAGGGTCTCTATTGTAGGATATATATTGATGAATATAGTATATTTTTCTATGACTCGTGCAACCTGCGTCTGTTGCAGCATTATCTCGGAAACATAAACATGATAAGGATTCTCGACAAAACGCCATGGCAAATCTCTTCCGGATTCGTGGTAATAATCATATACCGTTTTTTGAAATCGTTTCGCTTCTTTCAAATCAATTGTCTTTTTCCGGGTCTCGATTTTCATAATACAAATTGAAATAATTCAAGAACTGAACTTTTGTATTTCTGACTAAATTCATCATGTCCGGCTCCGGGACGAGCCCGATCAAGGGGGCAGACCGGACTACTGCATCAGATGTCGCAAAAAGAATCGTAGTCGGGGTCGTCTCTGACCCCGACTTTACGCATTATGAGTTTTCATTCCACCTAAAAGCGGTTTTTAAAAAAATACAAAAGTTAATCTAATTTCTTGAAATTCGGTGACATAACCTGTAAATAAATCTATAGTTTACGGCATATTTTTCTTTGATACCCTTGGTTTTTTTTATACATTATGGTTTGCATGAAGAGTAAAACGTAAATTGCGCAATATATCAAAGCCACCAAAATTAAAAATTGGGGATTCAATTGGAATAGTCGCTCCCGGTGGTCCTGTCAAACCTTCTTTGTTAAATCGTGGAATCAGATATCTGAAAAGTTGTGGTTATGATGTACGAATTGGCAAGTTTGTTTATGAGAAAAAAGGATATCTTGCGGGGAATGATACTGACAGGGTAAATGATTTCCATGATATGCTCTCTGATCCGCGCATTAAAGCTATTATTTTCGCAAGAGGCGGTTACGGATCGCTCAGACTTTTACCCTTAATTAATTATAAATTAATCAGAGAACACCCGAAGATACTGGTAGGTTTTTCTGATATTACGGCGTTGCAATTCGCTGTTTTTCGAAAAACCCGCCTGGTTACTTTTTCGGGTCCGATGGCGGCTGTTGAGTTTGGAGCCGTTGCGGTAAATAAAACTACCGGGGATCATTTGTGGTCTGTTTTGTCCGGGGAAGAAAAGGCGAATGACCTGTATAAATATAATTCAGGCACGTTGGATACTCTTCATCCGGGTAGGGCAAAAGGCACGCTTATTTGCGGCTGCCTGACGGTAATCGCAAGTTGTGTTGGAACCCGGTATTGCCCGGACTTTACGGGGGCTGTTCTTGTTTTAGAGGATATTGGAGAGGAGCCCTATAAGCTCGACAGGGCTGTTACGACTTTGAAATTGCACGGTGTTTTCGACAGGATAAACGCTTTGGTTTTGGGCAGTTTCGTCAATTGCAAAGGTTCTAAGGCTGGTGAAAAAAACATCACCATTTGCGATATAATAAAGCCAATCACCGAGAGTAAGGATATCCCTACTTTGATAAATCTATCCTATGGACATATCACCGAAAAAGTCACTCTCCCGGTTGGTGTTTCTGCGTCTATAGATACCGCTGACGGCACATTCGTTTTAAACGAGTTTGCGGTAAACTAAAACTGGATACGATGCCGCATAAGCATTCGAGTTTACGTATTGCAGCTTTTGCCTCGGGAAGGGGCAGTAATTTTAGCGCAATTGTAGATGCGATTGAGTCGGGAGAGCTTAAATCCACGGCTGTCGGAGTGATATCAAATAATCCCGATTCCGGTGTAATAGAATTTGCCGAATCCAAAGAAATTCCGTATGCAGTCATTAATAAAAACCGCTATCCGGATGAGAGCGAACTTAATAATAAAATATTAGATACTCTTGATGAATGGAATGCAAATTTCATAGTTCTCGCGGGTTATATGAAGAAGATCGATCCTTCGATAGTGAGGAAATACAAAAATAGGATTTTAAATATTCATCCGGCGCTCCTTCCTTCCTTTGGCGGAAATAAAATGTATGGGTTGAAAGTCCATGAATCCGTGCTGAATTCTGGCGTCAAGTATTCCGGTGTTACGGTCCATATTGTAACTGATGAATATGATAAAGGACCGATAGTGCTTCAGCAGGTTGTTCCGGTCTACGATGACGATACTGCAGAAATATTGCAAAAGAGGATTCTCAAAGAGGAACACACAATATACAAGGAAGCGATTCGATTGTTTGAGGAAGACCTGGTAGTAGTTTTGGGACAAAGGGTAGTGCGGAAGAGGGAAAATGCCGAAGATTAAAACTGCTCTGATCAGCGTTTACAATAAGAGCGGCATAGCAAATTTTTCGCGGCGCCTGTCAGAACTTGGTATAGACATTATCAGTACAGGCGGTACTTCCGCATTGTTGAAGAAAGAGGGAGTATCCCACAGGCAGGTTGAGGATATTACCGGATTTCCTGCAAGGTTGGAAGGAAGGGTAAAAACACTCCATCCCAATATATTTATGGGAATTCTGGCTCTTCGTGACCGGGAAAGTCATTTGAAGACTCTTTCTGAACTTGGTCTTGCGGGAATAGATATGGTCGTCGTAAACCTTTATCCATTTGTGGAAACAATAAATAAAAAGGGTATTACAACTTCGGAAGTGCTGGAGCAAATCGATATTGGCGGAGTTTCCTTGCTCAGGGCTGCCGCCAAGAATTACCGCAATGTTGTCTCTGTTTCCTCACCAGATGAGTATGAAAGTATTTTGGGGACATTATACGAAAACGATACCACTATACCGGAGGACGTCTCGTTAAAATCGGCAACGGAGGTTTTTGCGACGACCTCTGCCTACGATTGGTATATCAGCAGATATTTGTCGGAATTATCAAATGATAAAGAGTATTTCCCTGATCATATATATGCTCATTTCGAAAAAGTACAGGAGTTGAGATATGGTGAAAATCCTCATCAAAAGGCAGCTATTTATCATCGTCCCAGCGAAAAACTACCCTATAACCAATTAAGCGGAAAGGAATTGTCTTATAACAATCTCATCGATATAGATTCCGCGATAATGCTGCCGCAGGAATATGATCGACCGGCTGTTGCAATAATAAAGCACACAAATCCGTGCGGTGTGGGAGTCGATGATGAGCTTTCAAAGGCTTTTGAGAAAGCTCTTTCTACCGATTCGGAGTCGGCGTTTGGTGGAATCATTGGTGTAAATTGCACACTTGACGTTCCCACTGCGGAGAAAATTTCACAAATGTTTGTCGAAGTTGTGCTGGCTCCGGAATTCGAACCCGCCGCCTTTGAAATTTTATCGGAAAAAAAGAATTTGAGAATATTGAAAATCGGGAAATCACTTCATCTGAAATCTCAGTTACCTGAAATAAAAACGGTCAACGGGGGGCTGCTCGTTCAGGATAAAGATGCATTAAAACCGCAACCGGACGACTATAAGATCGTTACAAGCCGGAAACCGTCAAAAAATGAATTTGATGCCCTTATATTTGGATGGAAACTAATAAAATATGTAAAATCTAATGCCGTTATATATTGTAACGCCGACAAGACGCTGGGAATCGGTACCGGTCAACCTTCAAGAGTAGGCGCCTCAGAAATAGCTATTACGAAAGCTCAAAAAGAAAAGTTGGACTTAAAAGGTTCGGCTGTAATATCGGATGCTTTTTTCCCCTTTCGTGATGGGATAGATGTTGCCTATAAGGCAGGCGCAACTGCGGTAATTCAGCCCGGAGGCTCCATTCGAGACGATGAAGTAATCGCTGCTGCAGAAGAACATAATATGGCTATGATATTTACAGGTATTAGACACTTTAGGCACTAATAACAATAAGAAATACCGTGACAGACTTTACTGCTAAGAACAAGAACTTTATCATTATAGAAATTCGTGAATTGTAGAGAAACAGACCGTGTTTTCATATTTCAAATTTTTGTCAAACGATATAGCTATAGATTTAGGCACCGCCAATACTCTTATTTATGTTAAGGGAAAAGGTATAATTGTAAACGAGCCTTCTATCGTAGCTCTCAACCGGCAAACCAGAAAAATGGTGGCAATCGGTCATGAGGCAAAAGAGATGCTTGGTAGAACGCCAAGTGATATAGAGATAATCAGACCCATGAAAGACGGGGTGATTGCCGATTTTGAAGTGGTAGAAGATATGCTCAGAGAGTTTATCAGAAAAGTCCATATAAACCGCTTTACTCGTCCCCGGATGGTTATTTCGGTTCCGTCGAGTATTACTGAAGTCGAAAAAAGGGCAGTCCGTGATTCTGCGGAACATGCGGGGGCAAGCGAAGTGCTTTTAATCGCGGAACCTATGGCTGCGGCTATAGGGGTCGGGCTGGAAATCCACCAGCCGATAGGAAGTATGGTGATAGATATAGGCGGAGGAACCACAGAGATAGCGGTTATTGCGCTTTCCGGTATAGTATGTGAGACCTCTGTGCGTATCGGCGGTGATGAAATGAGCAAAGTGATATTGCAGTTCTTCAAGAGAAATTATAATATGCTTATCGGAGAAAAATCGGCGGAAGAGATCAAATTTTCCCTTGGATCTGCAGTACCTCTTGAAGAAGAGATAACCCTGCCTGTAAAAGGGAGAGATTTAGTTGCCGGTGTGCCCAAAATCACAGAAGTTAGCTCTGTTGAGATACGAGAAGCTCTCAGCGAACCGATAAACGCCATTGTAGATGCGGTAAGACAGTCGTTGGAAAAGACTCCACCGGAGTTAGCTTCCGATATTTTGGACCGGGGAATTATTCTTACCGGCGGCGGCGGACTTCTTAGAGGGCTTGATGAGAGACTTCGCGAGGAAACAAATTTACCTATACATGTTGCTGAGGATCCGCTTACTTGTGTAGTTCGCGGTACCGGTAAAGTGCTTGATGATATCGAGTTCTATTCAAAGGTCTTAATGAAAAGCCGGCGTTAAACGATTTCATTGGAACACGTAGGTAAACTGTGGAACGAATCATAAAAATCTTCCTGATTTACAGAGCTTTCTTCACATTTCTACTCTGTATCTCTCTTTCCATAATTTTGATTTTTTCTAATCAAACCGCACAAGTTACGACGCTTCGCGTTATGGCAGTCAATTTTTCCGGGAGTATTACAGAAAAATTAAACTGGTTTACGCTGGTTTTTAACGCCCTGGATGAAAATAGGGCGCTGAAAGCCGATAATCAACGGTTGAATTTTGAGAACGCTTTATACCGTGAAGTTAAAGAGGAAAACGAACGATTGAAGGACTCTCTTGAATTCAAGAAAGCCTCTCCATTTGAATTTAGAGCCGGTCATATCATTCATTGGAGCGTACCGTTGCTAAGTACTGTTACCATTGACCTTGGCTTACAAGACGGTGTAAGGAAGAATGATCCTGTTATTAGCAATGGCAGACTTGTAGGGAAAATAATCGAAGCCGGGGAAAGTACGACAATTTGTCAACTTTTGACCGATGCAAATTTCAGAGTAAGTTCACAGGTAAGGAATAGCGATTCAATAGGATTTCTGGAATATCTTGCGGGGAATTCCGCAGTCATTAATATACAAAACAGTGCAGAAGTGGCTGTGGGAGACTCTGTTGTTACTTCGAGTTTTGGAGACATCTATCCGCCAGGAATTCTCATCGGCAGCGTTTCTGATTTTACCCGGGAGCCGGGTCTCTTCAAAACGGTTACCGTAAAATTATTTGTACAATATGAATCACTTAAAGAAGTGAGTGTTATAGTTAATTCAAATCTTCAAAAAGATTCATGGAATTAGAAAACTCATACTTTTCTTATGAATAATTTTACTTCTATAAGGATGACACACCTTTTCAACACCAGCGTTCTAAAATGGAGCGCAGGTTTTCTCGTGCTTATCCTGATTCAAATATCTGTGCTTAAATATTTGGCGTTAGCCAGGGCTAACATTGTTGTGCAGCCCGATTTGATATTAATTTTACTTTTTTTTTACGGTATCCGGCAGTCTCAAATTGCCTCCACTGTAACAGGTTTTTTCTCCGGGTTATTTCTTGATGCCTTTAGCGGCGGGATGCTTGGTATGCATGCGCTTTCGAAGACTATAGCCGGTTTTATACTCGGGTATATTCCTCGTGCGCACAAAATCCAGACATTATTGCACTTTTGTTTGTTCTATTTTGTTGTAAGCATCATTCATGATTTTGTATATTATTTACTGTATACCATTAATAACGAAATTGGCATGTGGAGACTCCTGCTTGTGTATTCTTTACCGTCGACTTTATACTCTGTGTTTATTAGCGGTTTAGTATTTTACATGCTAAAACGATAAACCTAAAAACTATTTGCAATGAACGAAGAAACTCCCGACCAGTTGAGTCAAAGAAGCCAAAGCTTCACACTCGCAACGGCATTTATCTTTTTAGTTATACTCAGCAGGTTTTTCTATATCCAGATACTCGGCAGTGAAGAACACTACCTGAGGTCTGAGGCTAATAGAACCCGTCCGGTTGAAGAAATTCCTACACGCGGTCTGATATTCGACCGTAACAATGTTCTGCTGGTTGACAATGTTCCGGCATATTCCATCTATGTATTTCCTTATGAGCTAAAAGACATAGATTATCTTTATGAACTGATAGGTCAAAAATTTCATGAAGACCTTGAAAATGTAAAAGAGAAGATAAAGAATGCTAAAACTCGTTATCAACCGG
>JADFON010000076.1 GCA_022562855.1 Candidatus Zhuqueibacterota bacterium
CGATGACAAACTAAAACATCTCTTTAAGGGAATGGAAGATCATGGTCCTCTCAACACATTGAAATGGGGAATGCTGTCAACCGGAATAGGATTGGGGCTGCTTGTGGGTTACCAGATGCCGGACTACCGGTACGATCCCGAAATCGTTTTTGCATTTATGCTCATATTTGCCGGCTTATCGCTTTTAATATATTATTTTCTGGCAGATAGAATATTAAAAAGAAGAAACTCGGAAGATTAACACAATAAACCGATTTACTGTATGATTTGCGAGAATCTATAATTGAGTCGGTAACAATCAATGGTTGTCAATCGAGGTCAAACCCCGTTTCGTGGTGGGATTTGACCTTCTTTTTTGGTGTTACACGATTAATTAATAAGGTTTAACAACCAGGATAGTGATTCCTGCCGATTTCCTTCGCAAGCTTCCAAAAAACGGGAGCAGGGATACCAAGAGTATTTTTCGGATTTATTCCATACTTGCTCATGCCGGCAGCATTTTCGGGGTTCACCATTGATTTGAGGCGGGAGATTATTTCATTGACGGTCATAGTCAATTTCTGATAGTAACTGCACGCGACCTCACTCAAAATAGGCTTCGCACAAAAGATCGATATCCGACAGCTTATCTTCGTCTACTTTGAAAACAACATATCCTGCAAAACTATCGAGAATTATGAGAGCGTTTATACTTGCATCCTGAATTTTCATATGTGAGAGTCTCTTCCAGAAACTCCTGTTTACCGTCTGGATTTCATCATAAATATGGACTAACCTGTCCAGTGTCCAGTCCGGTTCTCCACCTCGTTTGTTTGTAAAATATTGTGCCAGGAGAAACATCGAAAGAGCACGGTGCGAAGTTTCTTCAAGAGTGGCAAATGGTAAATGGTGCCGTGCCATCGGTTTTAGTTTTCCGAGAACCGGGCAGCCGCTTGTCACCATGTACAAACCAAGTAGAGAACTGACTCCTTGTTGAAGAGACGTATTCTTAATATAAGACCTCTCGCTTGTTTCGACCGTCACATCGACTTCTTCGTAAGAAATTGAATCCCTAAAAAAATCTATAACACCCGTGATACTTTTTGCAACAGGGCAATATTTGTGGTCATCTTCATTCAGGGGACAATTAGGACATTTGCAGTTTTCCAATTCTGTCCATTCAGGATATGAATTCTGTGAAGTTTCCACGAGATTAAGGGATTTTTTATCAAGTTCGACTATAAATTCTTTTTGCGAACCGTCATGAAATTTGTATTGATATTTATAACTGATATTTTTTTGCTTTTCGTCATCAATTTTATTCAAATATCCTCCCGGGTTGTATTTTATTATAATTAATCTCTAATTTTCCAGGTAATGAATTTAAGCAATGCTCTTCAAAAAACCGGTGACCTTTGCGAGCGCCCGGCTTCTGTGACTCATCTCTGCCTTGATATCTTTACCCAGCTCCGCAAATGTTCTGTCATAACCTGCCGGGATAAATAACGGGTCATATCCGAATCCATGAAACCCGGCAGATGAGACAGCAATTTTCCCCTCAACTGAACCATAAAATGTACGAGTTTTATCAGGTCCTGCAAGCGCCATTACGCACTTGAACCTTGCCTTTCTTAAAGATTCCGGTATATCTTTCAACATTTCGAGAAGTTTAGCGTTGTTTTCTTCGTCCGATGAATTTTCGCCGGCAAACCGTGCAGACAATACACCCGGCGCTCCTTCGAGTTCATCCACTTCCAGACCGGAGTCATCAGCCAGCGTAAAAATATTAGTATGTTTGAAAACAGTCTCGGCTTTCAATATTGCATTTTCCTCAAAAGTGTTTCCCGTTTCTTTTACAAATATTGTTTCGGATAAATCAATAAAGGAGTAAACCCTTTTCACAATGTTGTTAAGGAGTGGGATGATTTCGCCAATTTTACCCTCGTTATGTGTCGCTATAAACAATTCCTGAATCATCATTAGTTGAAAAGCGGATCATTATGCAGTATTGATGTCTTTCTTATTCCCTGACACCGGGGTCAGCTTTGGAAGATGCGGCTCATTTTACAGGATGGTATATTTCAGTGGAAGCGAAAGGCTTACATCATTCCGAGACCGGCTTGAAAACTTTTCTTGTCATGGGCAAATGCGAGAGCAACTTCTGCATCGACATCCCCATTATTTACCAGGTCTTTTAGTGCGCTGTCCATACTTTGCATGCCCTGTTCCTTACCCGTCTGAATAATTGAAGGAATTTGAAAAGCTTTGCCTTCCCGGATAAGGTTCCTGATTGCGGTGGTACCGATCATAATCTCCATTGCCGCCACCCTTCCTTTGCCGTCTTTTTTGCGTAGCAGGCGTTGTGCGATTACACCTTCAATCGACTCGGCGAACATAGCGCGTATCTGATCCTGCTGATCGGGTGGAAACACATCGATTATCCGGTCGACAGTCTTGGCGGCGCTTGACGTATGTAATGTACCGAATACTAAGTGCCCTGTTTCGGCGGCGGTAATTGCAAGTGATATCGTCTCAAGATCACGCATTTCTCCAACGAGAATTATATCCGGGTCTTCCCGGAGTGCGCTTCTTAGCGCGTTTGCAAAAGAGTGAGTATGGGGTCCGACTTCCCGCTGGTTAACGAGACACTTTATACTCTCGTGGCGGAATTCTATCGGGTCCTCGATAGTGAGAATGTGTCCGCGTTTAGTCTTATTTATGTAATCGACCATAGCGGCAAGGGTCGTTGATTTCCCGCTTCCCGTAGGACCCGTTACCAGTATGAGACCTTTTTCCCTGTTGGCAAGCTCAAGAAGAACCGGCGGCAAGTTAAGTTCCTCGGCTGTTAACACTTTTGTGGGAATTGTCCGGAAAACAGCCGCTTCTCCATTTTGATTGTAGAAAATATTTACACGGAACCTTGCAATATCTCCAAGCTGGCGGGAAAAATCTATCTCTTTATCTTCTTCAAAACGCTTTTTTTGATCGTCATCCATTATATCGTAGATCAGGTGATGGATGTCATCGTTAGTCAGCATCGAGATTTTTAAACGGTGCATTTCACCATGAACCCGAATCATGGGAGGAGACCCAGCGCTAAGATGAAGGTCGGAACCGCCCGCCTGTTTCGTAAATGTCAGCAGTTGTGTAATATCCATATTTTCCGATCCCGCTTGGCGGTACGATTCCCGTTCAGGGATCCACGAAGGATGTTATGAAATTGATGATATGAAAATTCGGAAAAGGAATAAAAATAAGAGAAGCGAATAGCAACGATTTTCCTCAGTTAAAATATTCGGCATTATACATTCAAACTTTGAAAAATAATCTTAAATTTCCGGTCGAATTATATCATGCATATACTTCTTTTTCATTACACTTACATACTTTTTCTATGGTTTTACTGAATTTCCATGCATTGCTATCCGATTTCTTTTCCGAATTAATCACCATCACCGGCTCAAATGACTGCCCGCATTTTGGACAGATCGGAACTCCACTCTTTCCGCCAAGCGCTTTTTCCGCAAACGTTTTCTGTTTCTTTGCCACTTCTTTTATCTCCTTTTTTTAAAATATTATTTTTTTGGTTTGCTAAACTCTTTGATTATCTAAAATAGTCAAGTCTAAGGATTGCGTCTTGCTGAAATACTATTTAATTGTATGAATGACCGCCCGATTAGAATGTCACGATATTTTACATCGATAGCATACACTTTACCCCTTGTATCGATAGAATATTCGGGCAATAATTCTGAAGATACATATACAGGAAAATTTATATCGTTATCCTCGGATCCTCCTACAAACCCGCGGATATTCACCGTAATTTCTGTGTTATTCGGAATATTCGTTACAATATCGGAAATTTCGAATGACCGTTCACTCGTGAACGAATAGGTTTTTCCATTCTCCAAAAACCCCTTGTTACCATTATCAAATGTAAGAACCAAATGGATCAATTCAGGATCGATAAGGCGGACCCTCATTGTTGCAAGCGTTTTTTCCTGGTTCTCTAAACGTACTTCGTATTCTTTACCCTTCTGCCAGGATGAAAAAGACGCGTCGAGGTCTTTTGAGGTGTTAATATCGATACTTTGGTCGTCACCGGAATTGTCTTTCATGTTTTTTTGCCAAAATCCTATAAAATTGATTTTTGCACCGGAAAAAACATCTACGGATGGGCTGGTACCGACAAGTCGAATAACATCTCCTTTCATTACAGACAGAATTCCGTTCGTTTTTACACTTTGCAGGAAGCCGTTCACAGATACAGTAAATCCCTCAACCTGCGGGCTGAGCCGGTAAACATTTTTTTCTTCAGCTGCAACGAATGCATTTTCCGAGACCTCTATGTTTACTATACCACACGGGAAACTGTCTTTCCCGATGATAATCGAAGTGTTTTTATAAATCGTTATATCAGATTCAAAGTCATTCAGACCTCCATGGTCGATTACATCGGCATACAAACCCCTTTCGGTATTTGCTTCTATATGCGTTATCCTGATTATGTCGGAAGGACGCAGCGTTATCGTGGAACCATCGTGATAAACCCTGGGCGTATTATTATTTATCGACACCGTGAGAAAATTAAACTCCGGATCGAGAACCGGGTTAAAAACTTCTTCACGTACGATACCAAATTCTTCCATAAAGGCATTTACTATAATCGTCTGGTAACGCACATTCAAAGAAAGGTCTGTTATATTTTTGGAAGTCTCAATTCCAAATGCAGGGATATTGTATTTTTTCAGGGCATAATATGTTGCCGACTTTTGCTGCTCAAAGTGTTTTGAGATTTCAGAAAAAGTATCATGGTTGTTAAATCTGAACAGGTACTCTTCATTCGAAATTTCCATGTTGACTACTGTGCAGATTCTTTTAGCAATTTTCTGAAGCGGTATGGTCTTATCGGATCCGGGGACGTAATATACGTCGGTATCGGCTATAATTGACTGGCCAAGCCGGTCTGGGTTGTGCATATCGTCAATATACTCTTCCCGGAAAAATCCCCAACCGTCATGCAGATTCAGCATTACATCACTTTCTCCGATCAGGTCTTTGAGTATTTTGACTATCTCCATCGAATGGTCGTTCTCAAAGCGCGGTTCTTCGAGATCAAATAACCTGTTCATATCTCCGAGAATTCCTCTCTCATTTTCAATAATCGTTTGAAAATTCGCCCGGGGAACAACGATAAGCCTCCCTTTTTTAAGAGAGATATCAACAAATTGGTCTGCTGTCAGATAACCGCCGGGTTCATTATGGATACCGCTGATTATTAAGAGGGTCGGACCCGGTTCTCTTCCTTCTATCCGGTAAATATTCAATTCATGCGATGTATCTTTGAAGTATATTTCATGACCGTTGTCTCCAGGGGCAAGACCGGTTATCACAAAATTAACCGCAAACAATACACTTAATGGGAAAAGAAGAGTATAGATGAACCGCTTTTTCGAAAATAGCATGCGCTTTACAATAATTTGGTTCATAATATGTCCTTGAAATCTGTTATTTCTAAACAAAGTGAATTTGATAAAAAATGCCTGATATCGCAGGCAAATTGACGTAGTCATCACTACGTAACAAGAAAACGCTTATTTCATTATTAGAAACTGTTTCTAAGTGAGCGGGTCTGCTGAAGTAGTATTTCACCGCTGCTGGAAAAAACAAGAATACGGTAATATTCAAACGAAGCGCTATCGTCAGTCAAAACTAATCTTCCGGTTTTTTCGGGTGTCCGGATCGACATAGAAAAATACTCCCCCCGAAAATAATTGGGAATTTTTCCGTCGGTGGAGACTCTTACATCCGGATCGCTTATGTAAGGATTATTCTTGTCATTAGTTTTCGCTAAAATTATTATTGTACCGGATACGGTATTACTCGAATTGTCCTTCTTGTATATCTCGAACGATATTTCCAGTTCTCTTGCGTCTGCGGAAAGGCTGTGAATCCAATTATCAAAACCTATCATCTTGGAATCAATGTCTCCGGAGAATATATCCCCTTTTTCCTCAACAGCCTCTGTATCATTCTCGATTTGACTGTTTTCTCCATTGGACCGGCTGGTCGATTCATCCAAAGAAGCGAAATTATCATTCGAGAAATCCTGATTGCCCGAAGTAATCTGCGGCGAAGAAAAATTACGAGTATCAACCGTTTCCTGGTTGGCTTCAGGTATGATCCCGGTCAAATTTCCAGGAAAACCGGGATTCGTAAACTGATAAATATTGAGACCGATAGAAAATACCAGCGTTATCGAAAAAACAGAGACCGCATAAATTGCCAGCCGGATTCTCCTGCGGTTGATCTTTATACTTCTTACCCGTTTTACACCCTTTAAAATTAAAATGGTGGTGTTTTCGTCCGCCATGAATATAGCCCTGTAATATTTAACTTACATAATGTGCAGTCAAAAACAAAATTATTGTGTAATAAATTAATTTGCGTCTGTCCACGATTCTGAAATAATTAGTAACCGTCCTTCGTTTTCAACAATGTAAAGTCGTTTTGTACCTTCGTCCCGGTAAATTCCGCTGCGAAATGACTGGTGATATTCGACAACAATATATTCATCCGATTGGTATATCCTCATGTTCGAAATATCGACATCAATCCATTTATATTGGTTTAGTACCTGTTTCTTATAGTCTATCCACAAATGTAAATTTTTATCGTCACTCATAAAATTTGGCGAGTACGACGACTCATATTCTTCAAAGTTTCTTTGCTCCCAGCTTATTTTCCAGTTTTCAATAAAATTCAAAATTCTTTTTGAATAGCTTTCCAATTGATTTGCGGTAACATATTCGATTTCTTTGCTGATAATTATCGGGGTCTTGTTGAGAGAAATCAGGGAGGTAATCTCCTCCATATCCCGGTTATTAATTGCTACACACCCTTTGGTATCGTAAGGCTGCCCTATCCGTTCCGGACGGTCGGTAGCATGAAGCCAGATATCATAACCCTTCTTTTTATAGATACGGTCAATGCCGTTCGGATAGTCCATGTCGAATGCCCTTATTCCGAACTGCAGAGCTTCCCCTTTTCCGTAGAGCCTGACGAGTTGTTCGCTGTCCAGAACCTGTGTAAAAAAGTAAACACCTTCGGGTGTTTTCAGGTCGCCGTTTTTTTGCTTATTTCCCGGTATGGATCCTGTAGTACATTCATAGGTTTTTATTTTATGATAATTTCCATCGAATTTGTACACATATAATTCTTGCTTTTCTTTGTCGACAATTAGTACATATGGATTGTCGTTTGTGTCCATTTTAACAAGCGAAGACGGAATCATCCTAACATTGTATTCTTCATACGGAGAAAGATCGACAAGTTCATCCTTAATGTCGGTATTATGTCTGCCATCTTGTGCCAGCACGGGTGAGGACAAAATGGGAACTATCAGAAATGCTGTAAAAACAATAACTCCGACATTTATCGGGATTTCTGCAAATTTCATAGTATCTCTTTACTTGTTTCTGCGGACAAACTACAAAACGGATTCGGTTTCTTCCGAATACGCCACTACACAGTCTCTTCCTTTTGCTTTTGCCCGGTAAAGGGCGGTATCTGCTTCACTGATAAGTTTTTCATAATCTTTTGAAGAATTTGGAAATTTAACCGCACCGATACTTATCGT